>NZ_JABWRO010000020.1:0-55075 GCF_014268985.1 Pseudomonas sp. RW10S2
CGCGGTGCCGAGAGTTACCGCATAATCCTGCCCACCCCAATTTTCGAGGAGTTGCGGGGTCGGCCCGGAAAGCTCCGACGACCCTTGACGTTCAATGGCTTACATTCTCTACGGCATCAAGGCCTGCGACACGATGAAGAAAGCGCGTACCTGGCTCGAGGAAAAAGCCATCGGCTACGACTTCCACGACTACAAGACCCAGGGCATCGACCGTGACAGCCTGAACCGCTGGTGCGACGAACACGGTTGGGAAAAGATCCTCAACCGCGCCGGCACCACATTCCGCAAGCTCGACGACGCGCAAAAGGCCGGCCTTGACCAGGCCAAGGCCGTCGAGCTGATGCTCGCCCAGCCGTCGATGATCAAGCGCCCGGTCCTCGACCTCGGCGACAAGACCCTGGTGGGTTTCAAACCGGATCTGTACGCGGCCGCCCTGCAGTGAGCCGCCCGTTGTCAATCCATTTCAGTACGAGGTAACCGCATGTCCACCACTCTGTTCAGCCTGGCCTTCGGTGTCGGCACCCAGAACCGCCAGGGCACCTGGCTGGAAGTCTTCTACGCTCAGCCCCTGCTCAACCCGTCCAGCGAGCTGGTCGCGGCCATCACCCCGATCCTCGGCTACGAAGGCGGCAACCAGGCGATCGCCTTCAGCCCGGCCCAGGCCGCCCAGCTCGCCGACGCGGTCAAGGGCGTGGATGCCATCCAGCACGCACTGCTGACCCGCCTGGCCGAAAGCCACAAGCCACTGGTCGCCACCCTGCTCGCCGAAGACGGTGCGCTGACCTCCACCCCCGAGGCCTACCTCAAGCTGCACCTGCTGTCGCACCGCCTGGTCAAGCCGCACGGTGTTTCCCTGGCCGGCATCTTCCCACTGCTGCCGAACGTGGCCTGGACCAACCAGGGCGCCATCGACCTGGCCGAACTGGCCGAGCAGCAATTGGAAGCACGCCTGAAGGGCGAGCTGCTGGAAGTGTTCTCGGTGGACAAGTTCCCGAAGATGACCGACTACGTGGTCCCGAGCGGCGTGCGTATCGCCGACACCGCCCGTGTGCGCCTGGGCGCCTACATCGGCGAAGGCACCACCATCATGCACGAAGGCTTCGTCAACTTTAACGCTGGCACCGAAGGCCCGGGCATGATCGAAGGCCGCGTCTCGGCCGGCGTGTTCGTCGGCAAGGGCTCGGACCTGGGCGGCGGCTGCTCGACCATGGGCACCCTGTCCGGTGGCGGCAACATCGTCATCAAAGTTGGTGAAGGGTGCCTGATCGGCGCCAACGCCGGTATCGGTATCCCCCTGGGCGACCGCAACACCGTCGAAGCCGGCCTGTACATCACCGCTGGCACCAAGGTGAACCTGCTCGACGAGCACAATGAGCTGGTCAAGGTGGTCAAGGCCCGTGACCTGGCCGGCCAGACCGACCTGCTGTTCCGCCGCAACTCGCTCAACGGTGCGGTGGAGTGCAAGACCCACAAGTCGGCCATCGAGCTGAACGAGGCGCTGCACGCGCACAACTGAGGACTTTGCAGGCCGCTGCAAGAGCGGGCTTGCCCGCGATCAGCGGACGCTCGGTGCTTGAGATGTTAAGATCGGGTCTGGCACTACGCCAGACCCGATTTTCATTCCAGGCCCCGCGATCATGTTCCAGCCCTCCCCCTGGCGTGCCGACTTTCCCGCCATCACCGCCCTGCAACGGCAGCATCAGACCTACCTGGACAGCGCCGCCACAACGCAGAAACCCCAGGCCCTGCTTGACGCCCTGAGCCACTACTACAGCCATGGTGCAGCCAATGTGCACCGCGCCCAGCACCTGCCCGGTGCGCTGGCGACCCAGGCATTCGAGACCAGCCGCGACAAGGTTGCCACCTGGCTCAACGCCGTTGACTCCCGGCAGATCATCTTCACCCACGGCGCCACCTCGGCGCTCAACCTGCTGGCCTACGGTCTGGAGCATGGCTTCGAAGCCGGCGACGAAATCGCCGTCAGCGCACTGGAGCACCACGCCAACCTGCTGCCCTGGCAACAATTGGCGCAGCGCCGCAATCTGCGTCTGGTGGTGCTGCCGCTGGACGAGCATGGCCGGATCGACCTCGAGCACGCCTTGCAACTGATCGGGCCGCGCACACGCCTGGTCGCGCTGAGCCAGTTGTCCAACGTGCTCGGCACCTGGCAGCCATTGCCTGCGCTGCTTGCTCATGCCCGCGCCCAAGGCGCTTTGAGCGTGGTCGATGGCGCCCAGGGCGTGGTTCATGGCCGCCACGACGTGCAGCAGTTGGGCTGCGATTTCTACGTGTTTTCCAGCCACAAGTTGTATGGCCCGGACGGGGTTGGCGCGCTCTATGGCCGCACAGAGGCCTTGGCACGGCTGCGACACTGGCAGTTCGGCGGTGAGATGGTGCAACTGGCCGACTACCATGAGTCAAGCTTTCGTCCCGCGCCACTGGGCTTCGAGGCGGGTACGCCGCCGATCGCCAGCGTGATCGGCCTGGGCGCGACCCTCGACTACCTCGCCAGCCTCGATCCCGCGGCCGTGGCGGCCCACGAAACCAGCCTGCACCAGCACCTGGTGCGCGGCCTGGCCGACCGCGAAGGCGTGCGCATCCTCGGCACCCCACAGAGCGCACTGGCCAGCTTCGTCATCGACGGCGTGCACAACGCCGATATCGCCCACCTGCTGACCGAACAAGGGATCGCAGTGCGCGCCGGGCACCATTGCGCCATGCCATTGCTCAAGGGGCTTGGGCTGGAAGGCGCGATCCGCGTTTCGCTGGGGCTGTACAACGACAGCGACGACCTGCAGCGCTTCTTCGATGCGCTCGACCAGGGTCTGGAGCTGCTGCGGTGAGCCTGCCCGAAGCAGCCCAGCAGGCGCTGGACACCTTCACCCAGGCAAAAGGCTGGGAGCAGCGTGCGCGCCTGTTGATGCAGATGGGTGATCGCCTGGAGCCACTGGACGAGTCTGACAAGACCGACGCCAACCGCGTGCATGGCTGTGAAAGCCTGGTCTGGCTGGTGGCTGTGCAGGTCGACGGACAGTGGCGCTTCAAGGCAACCAGCGATGCCCGGCTGCTGCGCGGCCTGCTGGCGTTGCTGCTGGTGCGGGTGCAGGGGCTGGGCAGCGACGATCTGGCCGGGCTGGACCTGCGCGAGTGGTTTACGCAACTTGGACTGGAGCGACAGCTTTCGCCCTCACGCAGCAATGGGCTGCATGCGGTGTTGCTACAGATGGCGGAGTTGGTAACCAGCCCTTGAGTCGAAAGCGCCTGCTTGGCGCTTATTGCGCCTTGACCCGCTCCGACGGCCGCCGCGCGCCAGCCACCAGCTTCTCCACGGCCTTGCTCACGGCCACCATGCCGAAGGTCGCGGTCACCATCATCACCGCGCCGAAGCCCCCCGAACAATCCAGGCGCACGCCTTCCCCCACGAAGCTCTTCTGCAGGCACACACTGCCATCCCCCTTGGGGTAGCGCAGTTGTTCGCTGGAGAACACGCAAGGCACACCATAATTGCGGCTGACATTGCGCGAGAAGTTGTAGTCCCGGCGCAAGGTGGAACGTACCCGCGACGCCAGTGGGTCGTTGAAGGTCTTGTTGAGGTCGCCAATCTGGATCTGGGTCGGATCGATCTGTCCGCCCGCCCCCCCGGTGGTGACGATCGCAATCTTGCGCCGCCGGCACCAGGCGATCAGCGCGGCCTTGGCCTGCACGCTGTCGATGCAATCGATCACACAATCCAGCGACTCGGTGATGTATTCGAGCATGGTGTCACGGGTGACGAAGTCAGCCACCGCATGCACGGTGCAGGCCGGATTGATCGCGCGCAGGCGCTCGGCCATGACCTCGACCTTCGAGCGCCCCACCTGCCCCTCCAGCGCATGGGCCTGGCGATTGGTGTTGCTGACGCAGACATCGTCCAGATCGAACAGGCTGATTTCGCCCACGCCACTGCGCGCCAGGGCTTCTGCCGCCCAGGAACCCACACCGCCAATGCCGACGACCGCCACGTGGGCCTGACGCAGACGTTGCAGGCCGTCATCGCCGTACAGCCGGGCGACACCGGCAAAGCGTGGATCTTCTGTGCTCATGTTCATACCCCGAAAAAACCGGCGCGCATTATATGCCATGCGGACACGCCGGTGAGGGCTTGTCGACATGATGCTCCTCTTCGCGCAGCGCGCGTTCATTAGGAAACAGCCTACCAATCCTGCTTTAATGTCTTATCAAACAAGCAGATCTGGACGACAACAGAGCGGGATCCACGGCGCTCGCTTCCCGCTCCCTTCCTCGGAAACTGAATCACCTATGTCATCACGCAAATTCGGTCTCAACCTGGTGGTGGTGCTGGCCATTGCCGCGCTGTTCACCGGCTTCTGGGCGCTGATCAACCGCCCGGTATCGGCCCCAGCCTGGCCAGAGCAGATCTCCGGTTTCTCCTATTCGCCCTTCCGCCTCGGTGAAAGCCCGCAAAAAGGCCAGTACCCCAGCGAAGACGAGATGCGCCAGGACCTGGAGCAACTCAGCAAGCTCACCGACAACATCCGCATCTACACCGTTGAAGGCACCCAGGCGGAAATTCCGCACCTGGCCGAGGAGCTGGGCCTGCGCGTGACCCTGGGCATCTGGATCAGTACGGATCTGGAGCGCAACGAGCGCGAGATCGAAAAAGCCATCGGTTTGGCCAACAGCTCGCGCAGCGTGGTGCGTGTGGTGGTAGGCAACGAAGCCCTGTTCCGGGAAGAAATCACGCCAGAGGCACTGATCAAATACCTGGATCGGGTGCGGGCCGCAGTCAAAGTACCTGTGACCACCAGTGAGCAATGGCACATCTGGAAAGAGCACCCGGAACTCGCCAAGCACGTCGACCTGATCGCCGCGCACATCCTGCCTTACTGGGAGTTCGTGCCGGTGGGCGATTCGATCCAGTTCGTGCTCGACCGGGCCCGCGACCTCAAGCGCCAGTTCCCGCGCAAACCCTTGCTGCTGTCGGAAGTGGGCTGGCCGAGCAATGGCCGCATGCGCGGCGGCGCCGATGCGACCCAGGCCGACCAGGCGATCTACCTGCGCACCCTGGTCAACACCTTGAACCGCCGCGGCTTCAACTACTTCGTGATCGAAGCCTACGACCAGCCCTGGAAAGCCAGCGACGAAGGCTCAGTGGGCGCGTACTGGGGCGTGTTCAACGCCGAACGCCAGCAGAAATTCAACTTCGAAGGGCCAGTGGTGGCCATTCCACAATGGCGAGCCCTGGCCGTGGCTTCGGTGGTGCTGGCGATGATCGCACTGACCGTGCTGCTGATCGACGGCTCGGCGCTGCGCCAACGCGGACGCACCTTCCTGACCTTCATCACTTTCCTCTGCGGATCGGTGCTGGTGTGGATCGCCTACGACTACAGCCAGCAGTACAGCACCTGGTTCAGCCTGACCGTAGGCTTGCTTCTGGCCCTCGGCGCCATCGGTGTGTTCATCGTCTTGCTCACCGAGGCCCACGAGCTGGCCGAGGCTGTATGGATTCACAAGCGAAGACGCGAATTCCTCCCGGTGCAAGGCGACAGCGCCTACCGACCCAAGGTCTCGGTGCACGTGCCGTGCTACAACGAGCCACCGGAGATGGTGAAACAGACCCTCGATGCCCTCGCCGCCCTGGACTATCCCGACTACGAAGTGCTGGTGATCGACAACAACACCAAGGACCCGGCCGTGTGGGAGCCGCTCAAGGCCCACTGCGAGAAGCTCGGCGAGCGCTTCAGGTTCTTCCATGTGGCCCCGCTGGCTGGCTTCAAGGGGGGTGCACTGAACTACCTGATCCCGCACACCGCCAAGGATGCCGAAGTGATCGCGGTGATCGACTCGGACTACTGCGTCGACCCTAATTGGCTCAAGCACATGGTGCCGCACTTCGCCGATCCGAAGATCGCCGTGGTGCAGTCGCCGCAGGACTACCGCGACCAGCACGAGAGCGCCTTCAAGAAGCTGTGCTACAGCGAATACAAGGGCTTCTTCCACATTGGCATGGTCACCCGTAACGACCGTGACGCAATCATTCAGCACGGCACCATGACCATGACTCGACGCAGCGTGCTCGAAGAGCTGGGTTGGGCCGAATGGTGCATCTGCGAGGATGCCGAGCTGGGCCTGCGGGTATTCGAGAAGGGCCTGTCGGCCGCCTATGCCCACAACAGCTACGGCAAGGGCCTGATGCCAGACACCTTCATCGACTTCAAGAAACAGCGCTTCCGCTGGGCCTATGGTGCGATCCAGATCATCAAGCACCACGCCGGCGCCCTGCTGCGCGGCAAGAACAGCGAGCTGACTCGTGGCCAGCGCTACCACTTCCTGGCCGGCTGGCTGCCATGGATCGCCGATGGCATGAACATTTTCTTCACCGTCGGCGCACTGTTGTGGTCGGCGGCGATGATCATCGTGCCGCATCGCGTCGATCCACCGCTGATGATCTTTGCCATCCCGCCGCTGGCGCTGTTCTTCTTCAAGGTCGGCAAGATCGTGTTCCTCTATCGCCGTGCGGTGGGAGTCAACATGAAGGACGCCTTCGCCGCCGCCCTGGCGGGCCTGGCGTTGTCGCACACCATCGCCAAGGCGGTGCTGTACGGCTTTTTCACCAGCAGCATGCCGTTCTTCCGCACCCCGAAGAACGCCGACAGCCATGGCGTGCTGGTGGCGATCTCCGAGGCGCGCGAAGAGCTGTTCATCATGTTGCTGCTGTGGAGCGCGGCAGCCGGGATCTACCTGGTGCAGGGGCTGCCCAGCTCCGACATGCGCTTCTGGGTAGCGATGCTGCTGGTGCAGTCGCTGCCGTACCTGGCGGCGTTGGTGATGGCGTTGCTGTCGTCGCTGCCCAAGCCTGGAGAAAAGGCCGCCGAACCGCAGCAGGCCTGATGTAGCCGGGCTGCTTCGCAGCCCATTCGCCGCTGCGACTTGCCGGCGAATGGGCCGTGAAGCCTGAAATCATTTGATATAAGATAACGCCCCTCAGATTTCCCGCCTTGCCTTGCCCCGGAGTCCCCCATGACGGCCCCAGCCGAGCTCTCGCCTACCCTTCAACTGGCCTGCGACCTGATCCGTCGCCCCTCGGTGACGCCGGTCGATGCCGACTGCCAGACCCTGATGATGAACCGCCTGGGTGCCGTCGGCTTCCAGCTCGAGCCGATGCGCTTCGAGGACGTCGACAACTTCTGGGCCACCCATGGCAACCAGGACGGTCCGGTGCTGTGCTTCGCCGGTCACACCGACGTGGTGCCCACCGGCCCCGTGCAGCAATGGCAGCATGAGCCTTTCGACGCGCTGATCGACGCCGACGGCATGCTCTGCGGCCGCGGCGCTGCCGACATGAAGGGCAGCCTGGCCTCGATGGTCATCGCCAGCGAGCGCTTCGTGAACGATCACCCCGACCACCGCGGCAAGATTGCCTTCCTCATCACCAGCGACGAGGAAGGTCCGGCGCATCACGGCACCAAGGCCGTGGTGGAGTTGCTCAAGGCCCGCAACGAGCGCCTGGACTGGTGCATCGTCGGCGAGCCGTCGAGCACCACGCTGCTCGGGGACGTGGTCAAGAACGGCCGTCGCGGCTCGCTCGGCGCCAAGCTGACCGTGCGCGGCAAGCAGGGCCACGTGGCCTACCCGCACCTGGCCCGCAACCCGATCCACCTGGCCGCGCCGGCCCTGGCGGAACTGGCTGCCGAGCACTGGGACGAGGGCAATGCCTTCTTCCCGCCGACCAGCTTCCAGATCTCCAACCTCAACTCCGGCACCGGCGCCACCAACGTGGTCCCGGGCGACCTGGTCGCGCTGTTCAACTTCCGCTTCTCCACCGAGTCGACTGTCGAAGGCCTGCAACAGCGGGTGGCGGCAATCCTCGACAAGCACCAGCTGGACTGGTCGATCGACTGGGCGCTGTCCGGCCTGCCGTTCCTCACCGAACCGGGTGAACTGCTCGATGCGGTGTCATCGAGCATCAAGGCCGTCACCGGTCGCGACACCCAGCCGTCCACCAGCGGCGGCACTTCCGATGGCCGTTTCATTGCCACCCTGGGCACCCAGGTGGTCGAACTGGGCCCGGTCAACGCCACCATCCACCAGGTGGACGAGCGTATCCTGGCCAGCGACCTGGACCTGCTGACCGAAATCTATTACCAGACCCTGGTGCGGTTGCTCGCCTGATGCTTGCCTGCCCCCTCTGCCAGGCGCCCCTGACGCAGCTCGACAACGGTGTGGCCTGCCCTGCCGGCCACCGCTTCGACCGCGCCCGCCAGGGCTACCTGAACCTGCTGCCGGTGCAGCACAAGAACAGCCGCGACCCGGGCGACAACCAGGCCATGGTCGAGGCTCGTCGCGATTTCCTCGACGCCGGTCACTACGCCCCGGTGGCCGCGCGCCTGGCGCAACTGGCCGCAGCACGCCAGCCCAGCGCCTGGCTCGATATCGGCTGCGGCGAGGGTTACTACACCGCGCAGATCGCCCAGGCGCTGCCTACGGCAGACGGCTATGCCCTGGACATCTCCCGCGAGGCGGTCAAGCGGGCCTGCCGCCGCGCACCGCAGTTGACCTGGATGGTCGCCAGCATGGCTCGCGTGCCGATGGCGGACGCCAGCTGCAACTTCATCGCCAGTGTCTTCAGCCCGCTGGATTGGGCCGAAGCCAAGCGCCTGCTCGCCCCGGGTGGCGGCCTGATGCGGGTCGGACCGACCAGCGGCCACCTGATGGAGCTGCGCCAGATGCTCTACGATGAAGTGCGCCACTACGCCGACGACAAGCACCTGGCCTTGGTCCCGGACGGCATGCAGCACGCCCACGGCGAGGTGCTCGAGTTCACCCTGACACTGAGCGAGGCCAAAGCCCGCGCGGACCTGCTGGCCATGACCCCGCACGGCTGGCGCGCCAGCGCCGAGAAACGTGCCCGCGTGATCGAGCAGCCTGAGCCGTTCGACGTCACGGTTTCCATGCGTTATGACTATTTCGTGCGCCAAGACTGAGCACACCCGGAGCCCTGAAATGCGCCAACCCGATATCGAGATCTACCTCAAGGACGCCGACGTCGATCACAAGCAGATCGCCGACTGGCTGACCCAGGCCCTGGGCCCATGCAGCGAATGGAAACAGAAAGGCCAGACCTTCAAGTGCACAGCCGGTAACATTCCGGTCACTTGGTTACCCAAGGCTGTAGGGAAATGGAACAGCCTGTACCTGGAAAGCGATCAGACACCGTGGGCCGATGACGTTGCTTGCGCCCGTGCCGCCTTCGCTGCGCTCGAGGTCGAAGTGCGCTGCGCGCCGGGCAGTTGGGTCGAGGAAGATGGTGAAGAGGATGCCGATCGCTGGATCCGCATCAGCGCCGACGGTGAAGAGGAAATCACCTGGCGCACCAGCTGAAAAAGCTCGCATCAGGCTGCAAGTTCCACGGACAACCTGCAGCTTGAAGCGTGCCGACTACGTGTCAGAGACCGACCACGTCCTCTGCCTGCAGGCCTTTCTGGCCCTGCACCAGGGAGTACTCCACCTGCTGTCCCTCGACCAGGGTACGATGCCCCTCACCGCGGATCGCACGATAGTGGACGAACACATCCGCTCCCCCGTCGCGCTGAATGAAGCCAAAACCCTTGGCATCGTTGAACCACTTCACATTCCCAGTCTCACGAGACGACATCTGAAACACTCCGGATTTTTATTTTGAAGATCGCCTTGCAGGCACAGGGTCTCCTCCCTGTGCCGACACTGCTTGAGGAAATTTCCTGCAAGGTGCGGACCGAGTATATGACAGAGAACAAAAAAAATTGATGACGGGTCTGTGGATGGACGATTTTTGCTGAACTTATGCAGATACAGCAGCCTAACTTGCTGGTATATCACCTGATACATTTTCCAGGGCAAACACCCCATGACCCGTTCCCCCCTGCGCCGCCTGATCTTCGGCGCCCTGCGTCGCGTGCTCTACCTGTGGGTGCGCTCCGAAACCATCAACCAGTCCTCGCTGACGCTCAAGCTCGACCGCAGCCGCCCGGTGTTCTATGCCCTGCCCTCGCCGTCGCTCACTGATCTGGCGGTGGTCGACCGCGAGTGCACCAAGGCGGGGCTGCCACGCCCCATACTGCCCGTTGCCGTCGGACCGCTGCACGAACCTGCGGCGTTCTTCTACCTCACGCCAGACCCGGACTGGCTAGGCCGCCAGGACAAACGCGGCGCGCCCCCCACCCTGGAGCGCCTGATCGAGGCGATCGGCGAGCATGCCGAAGAGGATGCGCAGATCATTCCGGTCAGCGTGTTCTGGGGGCAGACCCCGGCCAGCGAATCCAGCCCGTGGAAACTGTTGTTCGCCGACAGCTGGGCGGTCACCGGTCGTCTGCGCCGCCTGCTCAGTGTCTTGATCCTTGGTCGCAAGACCCGCGTGCAGTTCTCCGCGCCGATCCACTTGCGTGAACTGGTGCAGCAAAACAAGGGCCAGGAACGCACCGTGCGCATGGCCCAACGCCTGCTTCGCGTGCATTTTCGCAACCTGAAGACCGCGGTGATCGGGCCGGACATCTCGCACCGGCGCAACCTGGTCAAAGGCCTGGTCCATGACCCGCTGGTGCGCCAGGCGATCAGCGATGAGGCCGAGCGCGAGAAGATCCCCTACGCCAAGGCCGAGGCCAAGGCGCTGCACTACGGCAACGAGATCGCCTCGGACTACACCTACACCGCGATCCGCTTCCTGGAAGTGGTGCTGAGTTGGTTCTGGAACAAGATCTACGACGGCATCAAGGTCAACCACATCGAGCAGGTGCAAGGCATCGCACCGGGCCACGAGGTGATCTACGTGCCGTGCCATCGCAGCCACATCGACTACTTGCTGCTGTCGTACCTGTTGTTCCGCAATGGCCTGACGCCGCCGCACATCGCTGCCGGCATCAACCTCAACATGCCGGTGATCGGCGGTCTGTTGCGCCGGGGCGGTGCGTTCTTCATGCGCCGCACGTTCAAGGGCAACCCGCTGTACACCGCGGTGTTCAATGAGTACCTGCACACCTTGTTCACCAAGGGTTTCCCGGTGGAATACTTCGTCGAGGGCGGACGCTCGCGCACCGGGCGCATGCTGCAGCCACGCCCGGGCATGCTGGCGATCACCCTGCGCAGCTTCCTGCGTTCCTCGCGCACGCCGATCGTCTTCGTGCCGGTCTACATCGGCTATGAACGCGTGCTCGAAGGCCGTACCTACCTGGGTGAGCTGCGCGGTGCGAGCAAGAAGAAAGAGTCGATCTTCGACATCTTCAAGGTCATCGGCGCCCTCAAGCAGCGCTTCGGCCAGGTCTACGTCAACTTCGGCGAACCGATCCGCCTGGGCGCGTTTTTGGACCAGCAGCAACCAGGCTGGCGCGAGCAAGACCTTGCCCCGCAGTTCCGCCCGGCCTGGCTCAACGACACCACCACCCGCCTGGGCCAGACGGTCGCCCAGCACCTGAACGGGGCGGCAGCCATCAACCCGGTCAACCTGGTGGCCCTGGCGCTGCTCTCGACCAGCCGCCTGGCCCTCGACGAACGCGCCCTGGTTCGCGTGCTCGACCTCTACCTGGCCCTGTTGCGCCAAGTGCCCTATTCGAGCCACGTGACCTTGCCCGAAGGTGACGGCAAGGCGCTGATCGAACATGTCAGGGGCATGGAGTTGCTGGCCGAACAGAAGGACGCCCTCGGGCGCATCCTCTATCTGGACGAAGCCAATGCGGTGCTGATGACCTATTACCGCAACAACGTCCTGCACATCTTCGCCCTGCCGGCGCTGCTGGCAAGTTTCTTCCTCAGCAGCTCGCGGATGAGTCGCGAACTGGTGGGGCAATATGTCCAGGCGCTGTACCCCTACCTGCAGGCCGAACTGTTCTTGCGCTGGACACCGGAGCAACTCGACGAGGCCATCGACCAATGGCTGGGCGCGCTGGTCGGGCAAGGCTTGCTGCGCTTCGAGAACGGCGTGTACCTGCGTCCGGCGCCGAGCTCGCGCCAGTTCGTGCTGCTCACTCTGCTGGCCCGCGCCATCACCCAGACGCTACAGCGTTTCTACATGGCCACCTCGCTGCTGCTCAACAGTGGCCAGCACAGCCTGAACGCCGAGGAACTGGAAGACCTGTGCGTGATGATGGCCCAGCGCCTGTCGATCCTGCATGGGCTCAATGCCCCGGAGTTCTTCGACAAGACCCTGTTCCGCCACTTCATCCAGACCCTGGTGCACGAAGGCGTGCTGCTGCCGGATGGCAATGGCAAGCTTGGCTACCACGACAAACTCGCCGAGCTGGCCGAAGGCGTCGCCAAGCGGGTGCTGTCGGCGGAGCTGCGCTTGTCGATCCGACAGGTGGCGCTGCATAGGGACGACACCGCAGAACAGGCTATCGTCTGATCCAGAGTTGGCCTTTTCGCAGGCAAGCCCCCCCCCCTGCAAAATTTTGTGGGAGCGGGCTTGCCCGCGAAAAGGCCGGCGCGGCAAATGTTCCGAGCAGCGTGCCGAGCACCGGACAGATTTCCTTCCCCACCCGCCATTGCGCTAAAGTCCCAGTGGTCGGCCACAAGCCCACGCCAAGGACTGCGGAGATTCCATGAAAAAACTTCTCACGCTGTGCTGCGCCACCCTGCTAACAGCCTGCTCCAGCCATACCACGCCGCACCAGGCCAGTCTGGAAGGCGAAGTCTTCTACCTGCAACGCATTGCCCTGCCCCCGGCCGCCACGCTCAGTGTGAGCCTGCAGGACGTCTCGCTGATGGACGCCCCGGCCGTCACCCTCGCTAGTCAGACCGGGCCGGTCAAGGGCAACGTGCCACTGCCGTTCCAGCTCAGCTACGATCCGGCCAAGGTCCAGCCGGGCCATCGCTACGCCGTCAGCGCCCGCATCGAACTCGATGGCAAGCTGCTGTTCATCAACACCGAACACCACGGCGTCCGACTCGACGGCAGCGACCCGCAACCTGTGCGGATCAAGGTCGATCAAGTACGTTGATCCCGCTTCATTTCTGCCCATAAGGAAGTCTTCATGATTCGCTCCTCCTTGCGCTTCACCACCCTGTGCGCCGGCCTGCTGCTGTCGGCCAGCGCCCTGGCCCTGTCGCTTGGCGACCTGTCCCAGAGCGACGCCTCCGCCGGCCTCAAGGACGCTCTGACTCAGGGCGCGCAGATCGCCGTCAAACAGCTGAGCACCCCCGGCGGCTTCAACAACAACCCGGACGTGCGCATCGAACTGCCCGGCAACCTGGGCAAGGCCGCCAAGGCGATGAAGATGTTTGGCAAGGGCGATCAGGTCGACGCCCTGGAAACCAGCATGAACAAGGCCGCCGAAGCTGCCGTGCCACAAGCCCAGGCGATTCTCGTGGATGCGGTGAAAAAGATGACCGTGACCGACGCCAAGGGCATCCTCAGCGGTGGCCAGGATTCGGCCACCCAGTACCTGAACAAGAGCAGCCGCGAGCAGATTCGCGCCAAGTTCCTGCCCATCGTCAAGCAGGCCACCGACAAGGTCGGCCTGGCCCAGCAGTACAACAGCTTCGCCGGCCAGGCCAAGGGGCTGGGCCTGATCAAGGATGACGCCAATATCGAGAACTACGTGACCGAAAAAGCCCTGGACGGGCTGTTCGAGATGATTGCCAAGCAAGAACAGAGTATCCGCCAGAACCCGGCACAGGCCGCGACGAGCCTGGCCAAGAAAGTGTTCGGCGCACTCTGATTCGCCCACCGCAACTGCCTGAAAGTGCATCGCGGGCAAACACCCGCGATGCAACCCCGGCCCAGGCCCATGGGCACCGCCAGAACGACCGCCCAGCGGTTTTGCGCAAAAGATCCCCCGAGCGGCACTTGCACGATCTGCACGCTGCTGCTTGAATCCAATTCGTCAGTCTTCATGTGACTCATCGGTCACTCATGGAGTCCAAGACGCCTTTTGCCGGCCACCCAAGGTCTCGATGCCCTGGGGCACGGCAGATCGCCCGCCAACAACAATACCCGTCGACCCGCGCAACCGGGATCGGCACTGGGCCCCCCGGTTTCACTTCAAGGCGAATGCCTACCTGTCATATAGGACGTGCACCCTAGGGTTCTGCGCAGCCATTTCGAGCGATCGATACGACTGGGCAGGCCACTAGATGACGCGAGTGCCCTTTTTGCGCCAGGAGTCGATGACATGAGGCCAGAAATCGCTGTACTTGATATCCAAGGTCAGTACCGGGTTTACACGGAGTTCTATCGCGCGGAAACGGCAGAGAAGACGATCGTCCTGATCAACGGCTCGCTGGCCACCACGGCGTCTTTTGCCCAGACGGTGCGCAATCTGTATCCGCAATTCAACGTGGTGCTCTACGACCAGCCCTATGCCGGCAAGTCCAAGCCACACAACCGCCAGGAACGTCTGCTGACGAAAGAGACCGAGGCGCATATTCTGCTGGAGCTGGTCGAGCACTTCCGTGCCGATCACGTGATGTCGTTCTCCTGGGGCGGCGCGTGCACGCTGCTGGCACTGGCGCACCAGCCACGCCTGGTGAAGAAGGCGATCGTCAGTTCGTTCTCGCCGGTCATCAACGATCCGATGCGCGACTACCTCGAGCGCGGCTGCCAGTACTTGTCCGCCTGCGACCGCTATCAGGTCGGCAACCTGGTCAACGACACCATTGGCAAGCACCTGCCGTCGCTGTTCAAGCGCTTCAACTACCGTCACGTGAGCAGCCTGGACAGCCACGAGTACGCACAGATGCACTTCCACATCAACCAGGTGCTGGATCATGATCTTGAGCGGGCATTGAAGGCAGCGCGCAATATCGACATCCCGGTGCTGTTCATCAACGGCGAGCGTGACGAGTACACCACCGTCGAGGATGCCCGGCAGTTCAGTCGCCATGTGGGCAAGAGCCAGTTCAGCGTGATTCGCGATGCCGGCCACTTCCTGGACATGGAACACAAGACCGCCTGCGAGGACACCCGCAGCGCGATACTTGGTTTCCTCAAGCCGGCACGCGAGCCTCGCCAACGCTACACCTACGTGCAGGACCAGCATGCGCTGGCCATCTGAGCGGTCCGGCGACCTGTGACCGTCAGCCGCCGGCTCAGGTCGTCGACAGGCTTTTTTACAACCCTGGGCTTCTCATGAGGCTTGGGTTCTGGTAAAAAGTCGCGCTGCGAAGCGGGTATAGTTTAGTGGCAAAACGAAAGCTTCCCAAGCTTTAGTTGAGGGTTCGATTCCCTCTACCCGCTCCAGATTCCTCGCCTGAACCCCCTGGTTTCAGCGCCCGTAAAAAGAGCCGTCGGCTCTTTTTTCGTTTCTGCATCTTCCATTGATCTGGCCCATGGCCACTCCCTTGCCGATTGGCTTGAATGCGCAGCCGGATTTCGCTTGCAAGCGAGACGGCTTCGGGTGCATATCGCCTACTCTACCCAGAGACATTTCCAAGGGACTGCTCATGTTTCTTTCCCGCTGGTTGCCCGGCCTGGCCAACCTTCTGCACTACCGTCGCGAGTGGTTCCACGCCGACCTGCAGGCGGGCCTTTCGGTGGCAGCGATCCAGATCCCGATCGCCATTGCCTACGCGCAGATCGTCGGCCTGCCACCGCAGTACGGTCTGTATGCCTGCGTGCTACCGATGATGGTCTACGCCCTGATCGGCAGTTCGCGGCAATTGATGGTCGGCCCCGATGCCGCTACCTGCGCGATGATCGCCGGGGCCGTGGCGCCCTTGGCGATGGGCGACCCACAGCGCATCGCCGAGCTGTCGGTCATTGTCACGGTGCTGGTCGGAGTAATGCTGATCGCGGCGGGTCTGGCCCGCGCCGGGTTCATCGCCAGCTTCTTCTCGCGGCCGATCCTGATCGGCTACCTCAACGGCATCGGCCTGAGCCTGATCGCCGGGCAACTCTCCAAAGTGGTTGGCTTCAGCATCGAAGGTGACGGTTTCATCCTCAGCCTGATCAATTTCCTCGAGCGCCTGGGTGAAATCCACTGGCTGACCCTGGCCATCGGGCTCGGCGGCCTGGCCCTGCTGATCTGGCTGCCAAGGCGCTACCCGAGGCTGCCCGCCGCCCTGGTCACGGTGGCAGTGTTCACCGTGCTCGCAGGGCTGTTCGGTCTCGATCGCTTCGGTGTGGCGATCCTCGGTCCGGTGCCTGCGGGCATCCCGGAGCTGGCCTGGCCACAGAGCAACCTGGCCGAAACCAAGAGCCTGCTGCGCGATGCCCTGGGTATCGCCACGGTCAGCTTCTGCAGCGCCATGCTCACCGCGCGCAGTTTCGCCGCGCGGCATGGCTACGCGATCAATGCCAACCACGAGTTCGTCGCCCTGGGCGTGAGCAATCTCGCCGCCGGCATCTCCCAAGGCTTCGCCATCAGCGGAGCGGACTCGCGCACCGCGGTCAACGACATGGTCGGTGGCAAGAGCCAGTTGGTGGGCATCATCGCCGCGCTGGTGATCGCGCTGATCCTGCTGTTCTTCACCGCACCCATGGCCTGGATCCCCCAGGCCGCTCTCGGTGCCGTTTTATTGATGGCCGGCTGGGGCCTGATCGACGTGAAGTCGCTGGGCAAGATCCGTCGTCTGAGCCGCTTCGAGTTCTGGCTGTGCCTGCTGACTACCATCGGCGTGCTCGGCCTGGGCGTGCTGCCGGGCATCGTCTTTGCCGTGACCCTGGCCATCCTGCGCCTGCTCTACACCATCTACCAACCCACCGACGCCGTGCTCGGCTGGGTACCGGGCATCGAAGGCCAGGTCGACGTACGCCAGCACCAGGACGCACGCACCGTACCGGGCCTGGTGGTGTACCGCTTCGATGACGCGATCCTGTTCTTCAACGCCGATTACTTCAAGATGCGCTTGCTCGAAGCCCTGCAGCGCGAGCCTGAACCCAAGGCTGTGCTGTTCGATGCCGAGGCCGTGACCAGCATCGATGTCAGCGGCATCGCCGCCCTGCGCGAAGTGCGCGACACCTTGCAAGCACAAGGCGTGCACTTCGCCATCGCCCGCGCCCGTGGCACCTTCCTGCGCATGCTGGTGCGCTCGGGGATGGCGCGGGAGATGGAAGACACGCTGCTGTTCGGCTCGGTCCGCGCAGGAATCCGCGCCTATCGGGTGTGGCGTAACCGGGAGCGCAGCGCAGAGCCAAAAGCGTGATCAGTACCCCAGCTTCTTCAGCAACTGAGCTTCGACCGGCACCTGCGTACGCCCGTAGAAACGCAGCAGTTCCCCGGCCCGGTTGGTGAAGATGCCATCCACTCCCGCCTTCATCGCCTTGTCGAAATCCACCCGGTCATCGAGGGTATACACATGCACCAGCAGCCCGCGCTCGTGGCTGGCCTGGTTCATCCACGGCTGGATCAGGTCGGCATAGCTCTGCTCGCCCAGGTTGCTGCGCACCGCAGACGGGCCTGTGCCGATGGCACCACCGGCCTTCGCCGCATCGAGCCAGCGCAGGAATTCTTCACGATCCTTGGGTTCCTGGCGGGCGTAGAACGCCGCCTTGTCGTGCTCGCCGGAGTCGGCAAAATCCTTGCCCGACTTGGGCTCGATGCTGCCCTTGCCAATCCACAGCAGCAGGATCTTCGGCACTTGCGGCATCTGTTGGTGCAGCAGCGCCAGGCTGTTGCGATCAAAGGTCTGCAGGATCACCCGCCCCGGCTTGTCGAGCCAGCCACGGGCCTGGAGTTTTTCCTTGAGCTGCTGCTCGATGCCAGGAAACTGCTTGGGCACCTTGGTCTCGATGTACAGCCCCGGATGACGCTCGGGATTGCCTTCGGCGATATCGATCACTTCGTCGAGGGTCAGGATCTGCAGCTTGCCGAACGAATCGCGGGCTCGGTCCGGATAGGCCTTGTTGAACCAGCTACCAGCGTCGAGCGACTTCAGCTCAGCCAGGGTGAAGTCGCTGACCGGGCTTTTCGCCCGCTCGGGGAAGCGCTCGGCGACATCGCTGGTGCGCGCCAGCACGTCGTCATGCACCACCACCAGATGGTTGTCTCTCGTACGCTGCAGGTCGAGCTCCAGATAGTCGGCGCCCAATTCACGGGCCAGCAGGTAGGCCGCAGTGGTCGATTCGGGAGCATCGAAGGAGGCGCCGCGGTGGGCGATCACCGCCGGGTGGGGCACATGCTGGGCCTTGGCCAGGGAGGGACCATCGCTGGCGCCAGCGGTCACGGCAGACAGAAACAGAGCCAGGCCCACGGCAGGAAGTACAGGTATACGCATTCATCGATCCTCTTGAGCCGCGCCTGCTGAGGATGCTGCGCGGCTGGTTCCTTGGAGATGCAAGCCTCTCACAGCTTCGATGACATGCTAAAGTCCCCCGCGTTCCCCCCTGCCCCCGGATACGCGATGCCCTCTCTCGATTCCCAGCTGGCCCAGTGGCCCGACCTCAACGACCGCCACCCCTGTACCGCCCTGCTGGTCGGGAATGGCGCCAGCCGGGTCCTGTGGAAGCCGTTCGGCTACTTCTCGCTGTTCGAACAGGCGCAGCGCGCCGGTCGCAAGACCGGCCTGGCAATCAGCGACCAGGCGCTATTCAAGTCGCTGGGCACCGAACTGTTCGAGCCGGTGCTGAGCACCCTGAATACCACGGTGCGCGCCAACGCGGCCCTGGCGATCAACGCCACCGCACCGCTGAACCGCTACTATTCGATCAAGGAAGCGCTGATCCACGCGACCCGGACCGTGCACCCACCGCACGCACTGCTGTCGAGCGCGACCTTGGCCTCGATCAACGCCGCACTGCGCCAATACCGCAACGTCTACACCAGCAACTACGACCTGATCCTGCCATGGGCCATCGAACATGCCCCGCAAGGTTTCGCACCGCTGTTCGATGATGAAGGTTTCTTCGACGTGCGCCGCCCCCGCGGCGAAGGCACGCGGGTGCTGCATCTGCACGGGGGTATGCACCTGCTCAAGCTGCCAGACGGCAGCACGCGCCAACGCAGCGCCAAGGGCAGCGAGTTGCTCGACGGCTTCGCCGTGAACATTCCTGGCGAGGTGCCGTTGTTCATCAACGAAGGCCGCAGCGAACAGAAACTGCAGGCGATTCGTCACTCCGACTACCTGTCCTGGAGCCTCGGCCAACTGGCCCGGGAACACGAGGGCCTGTGCCTGTTCGGGCAACATCTGGACAGCAGCGACCACCACCTGCTGCACGCCATTCACCAGGCTCGTCCCAAACATTTGAGCATCGCCATCCGCCCTCTCAACGAAGCCTCGATTCTCAACCAGAAACAGCACTTCACCGACCGCTTCGCCGACATTCCTGACACCTCACTGCATTTTTTCGATGCTTCCAGCCACCCCCTGGGTGCCGCGGAGCTGGCGCTGCCCGTGCCACTGGCCCAGGCCCGGCGTCACTGAGAATTCATGCGAGACAATCTGGCAAATGTAAATAATTCTCGATAAGATCCACACCCTTTCCTTCCCAGGCCAGCCCGGAAAGCGTGCATGCAGCGCCTCAAGCCCGACCCAGCCACCCAGGACACCTGCCGCGGTTTCTATGCCGAGATCCTGCATTTCCTGCGCAAGCGCATGGACAATGCCAGCGATGCCGCCGACATGACCCAGGATGTATTTACCCAGTGGCTGGGCTACCGCGACCGCGCCAAGGTCGAGCAACCCCGCGCCTTCCTGTTCCAGATGGCGCGCAATCTGCTCAGTGACCACTGGCGGCGGCAGAAGGTGCGCCACGCCGCGCTCGAAACAGAGGCCAGCGACGAGGCTGCAGCCGACAACGACCCGCTCGACCACGCCCAACAGGCGCAACGCCTCGAACAATTGCGCGAAGTGCTCGCCGAACTCTCGCCGCGGCGGCGAGAAGCCCTTATGCTGCACCGCTTCGAAGGCCTGACCCAGGCGCAGATCGCCGAACGCATGGACATTTCCGTAAGCATGGTCGAGAAGCACATCGCCGCCGCCCTGCTGCAATGCAAGCAACGGCTGGACAGTGACAATGGCAGGGAGCAGCCGTAATGAACCATATCGACGACATCGACCAGCGCCCGATCGACGCTCAGGCGGCCAGTTGGTTCACGCGCAACCGCAATACGCCGTCGCGTGAGGAACGCAAGGCCTTCGCCCTGTGGATCCAGCACCCGGAGCATGCGCGCGCCTATCGCCAGTTCGAACAGCTGTGGGACGACCTGGCGGCGCTCAAGCAGGCCAGCCAGCCCATCGCCCTGCCGGTTCGTCGGGCGCCGCGCTGGCGTCCGGCCCTGGCGGTGGCTGCGGCGCTGCTGTGCGCGGTGCTGGCCAGCAACCTGGGCAGCACCGCCGCACCGATGCACCAGAGCCTGGCGGCCAGCAACAGCATGCGCACCTTGCGCCTGCCTGATGGCAGCCAGTTGTTCGTCAACGCCCAGACCCGCCTGCGCCTGGATTTCACCGCCGAACAACGCTTGATCCGCCTCGAACACGGCCAGCTGTACATCGAAGTGGCACCCGACAAGGAGCGCCCGCTGTTCGTCGATGCCGGCAGTGCCCGCGTGCGCGTGGTCGGCACCGGCTTCGACCTGCGCCGTGGCGACCGCGAGCTGGCACTGAGCGTGGCCCACGGCCAGGTTGCCTTCGAGACTTCGGGCGAACATCAGCCTGCGCTGTTGCTCGGCGCCGGACAGCGCGTCACCTACGATCCGGCGCGCGGCACACTGGTGCGCCAGGAGCTCGGAGAACAGCCGGTGGCCGACTGGCGCGATGGCCACGTGAGCTTTCGCAACCGTGAACTGGCGAGCCTGATCGACGAACTGAGCCTGTACCGCCAGCAACCGGTTTTGCTCGCCGACCCGAGCCTGGGCCGCTACAAGGTTTCAGGCAACCTCGATGTGCACGATCCTGATGCTCTGCTCACCGCCCTGCCCGCGTTGCTCCCGGTAAAAACCACCTTGCTCGGCGATGGTCGCCTGCGCATCGAGCATCGCTCGAAATAAATTTGAGAATTTTTATCATTCGCAGGTGAGGGTTTTTCCCAACGCCGCGTCTTCCTCCCCGCCTGCCGCGTGAACGGCGGGCTTTTTTCCGGCCATTTGCCGTTTGGGGGAATCCATGTTGCCTGCGTTGCGTCCGTTGAAAGCCTTGCCCACTCGTCCCACCCTGCTCGCCCTGTGCCTGGCCATCAGCCTGGGCGCCGAAGCCGCGCCGCAGCAGTTCGACCTGCCCGCCCAACCGCTGGCGCGCTCGCTGAGCCAACTGGCGCAACAGGCCAAGGTCCAGCTGCTGTTCGACGAAGCCCTCCTGCACGACGCCCAGGCCCCGGCCCTGCAGGGCGCCTTCGAGGCGCAGGATGCGATCGCCCGCCTGCTTGCCGGCAGCCGCTTCAGCATGGTGCGCATGGGCAACACCTATGTGGTGCGGCTCAACGAGGAGCAGCCACAGGCCGACAACAGCATCCAGCTCGGCGCCATGAGCATCGTCGGCGACGGCCAGCAGATCGGACCGCAGAACGTCGGACGCTCGACCCTCAACCAGGAACAGATCGACCGCTACCAGCCCAGCAACATTCCCAGCGTGCTCGCCACCCTGCCAGGCGTGAACATGGGCGGCTCAGCCAAGCCGGGCGGGCAGACCATCAACATCTGGGGCCTGGGCGACGCCGAAGACGTGCCGATGACCGTCGACGGCGCCACCAAGAGCGGCTTCGAACGCTACCAGCAAGGCACGGTGTTCATCGAGCCGGAACTGATCAAGCACATCGAGGTGGAAAAAGGCCCGCACTCGGTCAAGACCGGCAATGGCGGTTTCGGCGGCAGCGTCAACATGACCACCAAGGACGCCGGCGACCTGCTCCAGGAAGGCCGCAACAGCGGCGCCATGATCAAGTACGGCTACGCCAGCAACGACCACCAGCAGGTGTACAGCTCGGCGCTGTTCGGCCGCACCGAGGATGGCCGCTTCGACGGCCTGGCCTACCTGACCAAGCGCGATGGCGGCGACATGAAGCTGGCCAGCAACATCCCCGACCCGGAAGGCCGCTACCCGATCAACCCGACGCGCCTGCCTAACAGCGCCCTGGACCTGGACGGCGGGCTGTTCAAGGGCAATGTGCACTTCAACGAAGAACACAGCCTGGGCTTCTCCTGGTCGCGCTCGCAAAGCGAACGCTGGGCACCGTTCTCGTCCACCGCCTACCCCACGCCACCTACCGCGGCCGACATCAAGAAGTACGGCTACGAGGCTGCGCTCAAGCGCTTCCTGGCCAACCGCACCACCACCGACACCACCTGGTCGACCACCTACACCTATCAGCCGATCGACAACCGTTGGGTCGACCTGGAGGTGAAGTACTCCGACTCCGACACCAAGCAGACCGACGAACGCCTGGCCACGGCGTTCTTCCAGCCGGCTACCGGCGGGCGCAAGATGGACACCGAGTACCGCGATCGCATGCTCGCCATGACCAACACCAGCCTGTTCGAGTCCGGCGCGCTGGAGCACGCACTGACTGCCGGTGTGCAAGTGCGCCGCCACGACCGCGACACGCAGATGTGGATGCCCGGCGGCATCTACGACACGCCGCGCTACAACTACGGCCACTACCAGCCTTACTTCATGCCCAGCGGCAAGGTGCAGAGCCAGGGTTACTACCTGCAGGACGCCATCACCCTGGGTGACGTGACCATCACCCCGTCGCTGCGCTACGACCAGGTGACCAACGAGGGCAAGCCCAACGATGCCCCGCTGTACAACAACCCGGCCGCTGGCCACGACTACAGCGACAAGACCTACAGCGGCTGGTCGCCGCGTCTGTCGGTGTTCTGGAAGGTCACCCCCAACACCGCCCTGTTCGCCGACTACAGCAAGACCTGGCGGGCGCCTGTGCTGGACGAGCAGTACGAAGTCCAGGGCAGCGGCAGCCGCACCGCCACCAGCCGCAACCTGGACCCGGAACGCATCACCGCCCTGCGCGTGGGCAGCGTGTTCGACTTCGACAACCTCGTGCTGGCCAACGACAGCGCCCAGGTGCGCACCACACTGTTTCGCAATCACATCGAAGACGAGATCTTCAAGGCGACCGGCATCGGTTGCCCGCAACAGCTGGTCACCGGCGGCACCATCGCCAACACCTGTGGCGGCGGGCTGATGTCCAACTACCGCAACATTGGTGATGTGGTGATCAAGGGCTTCGAGGTCGAGAGCTTCTACGATTCGACCTACCTGTTCGGCTCGGCGTCGTTCTCCTGGATCACCGGCCGTCACCAGGGCGCCTACACCAACCCCTGGGGCCCGGACGTGTGGGCCAAGGATATTCCTGCGCCGAAATGGATCACCACACTAGGCGTGAAGATCCCCGCCTGGGATGCGCGGATCGGCTGGACCGCGCAGTTCGTGCGCCAGACCGATCGCCTGCCCAGCGACAAGTACTACAACGGCCCGGCTAGCGTGCTGGGTGACCGCTACTACGATCAGTTTGCCAACAGCCGTTACCAGATCCACGGCCTGTTCGCCAACTGGAAGCCGCAGCAGGCCTATCTGAAAGGCACTGAGGTCAACTTCACCGTGGACAACCTGTTCAACAAGGCCATCCGGCCTGAACTGTCGGGGGAGAATGCCTTGGTGCAGGGGCGCAACGCCAAGATCAGCGTGACGCGGTTCTTCTGATTGTTGCCAGTCGCGGTGGAGGCGAGCTTGTCGGGGCGCCGAACCACCGCGAACATTGGCGGTGTGCTTTTCGCGGGCAAGCCCGCCCCCACAGAGCCTGCCAGTACTCAGCCGGTAATGAGCCCATCCGCCCGCAACAGGCTCTCCAGGCAATGCTCCTGCACTCCATAGAAAGCCTTGAGCTGGGCGATCTTCTCCAGCAGCGCGCTGTTATCCGCCGCCTGCCTGCGCTTGACCGCCAGGATCATCTTGTTCTTGTTGGTGTGCTCCAACGAAATGAACTCGAACACCTTGGTCTCGTAGCCACAGGCTTCCAGGTACAACGCGCGCAGGCTGTCGGTGAGCATCTCGGCCTGCTGACCCAGGTGCAGGCCGTATTGCAGCATCGGCTGCAACAGCCCTGGGCTGTGCAGTTGCGGGCGGATCTGCTTGTGGCAGCACGGTGAGCACATGATGATCGATGCGCCGCAGCGGATACCGGTATGGATGGCGTAGTCGGTGGCGATGTCGCAGGCGTGCAGCGCGATCATCACCTCGATGGCATCGGGCACCACGCTGCGCACATCGCCGCACTGGAACTCCAGGCCAGGATGCTCCAGCCGCGCCGCGGCAGCGTTGCACAGTTCGACCATGTCGGGGCGCAATTCCACGCCGGTCACTTGCGCCTCGCGCCCGAGGGAATTGCGCAGGTAGTCGTGCATGGCGAAGGTCAGGTAGCCCTTGCCCGAACCGAAGTCGGCGACGCGCAGCAACTGGTCCGCCGCCAGCGGCGCGCTGCCCAGGGCATGCTCGAAGACCTCGATGAACTTGTTGATCTGCTTCCACTTGCGCGACATCGAAGGAATCAGCGCACCTTGGGCGTCGGTCACGCCCAGATCGCGCAGAAATGGCCGCGACAGTTCCAGGTAGCGTTTCTTCTCGCGATCATGCCCGCTCGCCGCAGCCTCACGCGGCACCTGGGTGCTGTGACGCTGCAACAGCGGCTTGCCCTTCTTGCTGAACCCCAGTTGCACCTCGCCTTCGGCGGTGAACAGGTGGGCATTGCGAAAGCTCTCCGGCAGCAGTTCGGCGACCAGGGTCTGGGCCTGATCTCGCGGCAGGTTGCGGGTGATGTCGCGGGTCTGGTGACGGTAGACCAGCGACAGGCAGGGCTGGCCCTTGATCTGTACAGGCTTGGCAATGATCCGCTGCAGGCTCTGGTCGGCACCGACATGGCGCGCCAGCACCAGCTTGGTCAGGGTTTCGCTCTGCAGGGCATCGCCCAGCAAGGTCAGGAACTGGGCGCGGGCGTCCGCAGCGGGGGTGGAGGAAGACATGGGAAGGGGGTGCCTCGAGATGCGCAATGGCGGGCATTCTACAGGTTTGCAGGCTTGAGTGGCTGTGCGGGCCCCATCGTCGGCCTGCACCGCCACACACTGTTCAATCCAGGATCAGCAACTGGTTGGGCAACTGGTTGCGCCGCCGCGTCGGCGGCAGGTGCTGGCTGAGCAACTCGCCACACGCATCGATGCATTCGACGAACCCCTGCAAGGTGCGTCCCGCGCAGACGTGAGCGGTAAACCGCGCCACCAGTTCTGCACGGACCCGCTCGTCCAGGTGCCGGGCGATGCCCTCGTCGGCCAGGATGGTCACATAACGCTCCGCCTCGCTGACGAAGATCAACACCCCGGTGGCGCCCTCGGTGCGTTGCAGGTTCTGCTCACGAAATTGCCGCCGGGCCAGATTGGCGGCACGGCGGTGGCGCAGCATCCGAGGGACCAGCCAGCCGGCCAGGCGCGGGTTGCGCAGCAACAGGCTGAAGGCGATGAAGGTCAGCACCTGGGCCACCAGCAGCCCACGCAGCCCAGGCCACCCCAGCAGCACCTGCACCAACCCGGGCAGCGCCAGCGCCAGCAGCACAGCCCACAACAACGGCAGGTAGGCATAGTCATCGGCGTGGCGCGCCAGCACCGTCACCAGCTCCGCGTCGGTGCGCTGTTCGGCACGGGCAATGGCTTCGGCAACCTGGCGTTGTTCGTATTCATTGAGAAGGGTCATGCCTTCGGTCTCTCGATCGTTCTTATAGTTGTTAGCCCGGCACGCGGTCGGCGAGAGTGTATCTCATCGAGCCCCACTTATAAGGCATAATCCGCGGCGACCGCGGGAGGATGGGGGAGCGACCTGTTACACCGCCAGCGGGCCAGACAACAACAGCCGTCCGAAAAATCGGCCGCGAGCGAACCACTCGACAACGGAATTGATGATGAAACTGTCCTTGCTGGGCCTGGCCATGGGCCTTGCCAGTCAGGCGGCCGTGGCCGCCACCTCCGCACCGCCCCTGGAAGACAAGCGGGCCTTCATCGACCATCTGATCAGCCAGATGACCGTCGACGAGAAAATCGGTCAGTTGCGCCTGATCAGTATCAGCCCGGAAATGCCGCGCGAAAAGATCCGCGAGGAGATCGCCGCCGGTCGCATCGGCGGGACCTTCAACTCGCGCACCGCGCCGGAGAACCGGCCGATGCAGGACGCCGCCATGCGCAGCCGTCTGAAGATTCCGATGTTCTTTGCGTACGACACCATCCACGGTGAACGTACGATCTTCCCGATAAGCCTGGGCCTGGCAGCGACCTGGGACATGGACGCCATCGCCAAGGTCGGCCGCACCTCGGCCATCGAAGCCTCGGCCGATGCCCTGGACATGACCTTCGCGCCGATGGTCGACATCGCCCGCGACCCACGCTGGGGCCGCACCAGCGAGGGCTTCGGCGAGGACACCTACCTCACCTCGAAGATCGGTCAGGTGATGGTCCGCTCGTTCCAGGGCAAGAGCCCGGCCGAGCCCGACAGCATCATGGCCATCGTCAAGCACTTTGCCCTGTACGGCGCAGTGGAAGGCGGGCGCGACTACAACACGGTCGATATGAGCCTGCCGAAAATGTACAACGACTACCTGCCGCCCTACCGCGCCAGCCTCGACGCCGGTGCGGGCGGAGTGATGGTGGCGCTGAACTCGATCAACGGCGTGCCGGCCACCTCCAACACCTGGCTGATGAACGACCTGCTGCGCAAGGAGTGGGGCTTCAAGGGTGTGACCATCAGCGACCACGGCGCCATCCAGGAGCTGATCCGCCACGGCGTGGCCCGCGACGGCCGCGAAGCGGCGAAGCTGGCGATCAAGGCCGGCATCGACATGAGCATGAACGACACCCTCTACGGCCAGGAGCTGCCGGGCCTGCTCAAGTCCGGTGAAGTGACCCAGGCCGAGCTCGACCAGGCGGTACGCGAAGTGCTGGGTGCCAAGTACGACATGGGCCTGTTCAAGAACCCCTACGTGCGCATCGGCAAGCCCGAGACCGACCTCAAGGACTACTACGGCGACGACCGTCTGCACCGTGAGGCCGCCCGCGACGTGGCCCGCCGCAGCCTGGTGCTGCTGGAGAACAAGAAGCAGGCCCTGCCGCTGAAGAAGGCCGGCACCATCGCCCTGGTCGGCCCGTTGGCCGATGCCCCGATCGACATGATGGGAAGCTGGGCCGCCGACGGCCGCCCCGAACACTCGGTAACGGTTCGCGAAGGCCTGCGTCGCGCCACCGAAGGCAAGGCCAAGGTCATCTATGCCAAGGGTTCGAACGTCACCGGCGACAAGGCGATCTTCGACTACCTGAACTTCCTCAACTTCGCGGCGCCGGAAATCATCGACGATCCGCGTCCGGCCGCCGTGCTGATCGATGAAGCGGTCAAGGCCGCCCAGCAATCGGACGTGGTGGTGGCGGTTGTAGGTGAATCGCGCGGCATGTCCCACGAGTCGTCCAGCCGCACCACCCTGGAGATTCCGGCAGTACAGCGCGAGTTGATCAAGGCGCTGAAGGCCACCGGCAAACCCCTGGTGCTGGTGCTGATGAACGGCCGGCCACTCTCGATTGCCTGGGAGCGCGAGCAGGCCGATGCCATCCTCGAAACCTGGTTCAGCGGCACCGAAGGCGGCAACGCCATCGCCGATGTACTGTTCGGCGACTACAACCCGTCCGGCAAGCTGGCCATCACCTTCCCGCGTTCGGTCGGGCAGATCCCGATGTACTACAACCACCTGAGCATCGGCCGCCCGTTCACCCCGGGCAAGCCGGGCAACTACACCTCGCAGTACTTCGAGGAGCCCAATGGCCCGCTG
Source organism: Pseudomonas sp. RW10S2 (assembly GCF_014268985.1). Taxonomy (NCBI): domain Bacteria; kingdom Pseudomonadati; phylum Pseudomonadota; class Gammaproteobacteria; order Pseudomonadales; family Pseudomonadaceae; genus Pseudomonas; species Pseudomonas sp. RW10S2. The sequence goes on from NZ_JABWRO010000020.1 coordinate 27,713, forward strand.
TATCCGTTCGGTTACGGCCTGAGCTACAGCAGCTTCGAGCTCTCGGACCTTGCGCTGTCGAAGACCGCGCTCAAGCGGGGTGACAACCTGCAGGCCGAAGTGACGGTGAAGAACACCGGCAAGGTCGATGGCGAAACCGTCGTGCAGCTGTACATCCAGGATGTCAGCGCTTCGATGAGCCGTCCGGTGAAAGAGCTGAAGAACTTCCAGAAGGTGCTGCTCAAGGCGGGCGAGTCCCGCACCTTGACCTTCCGCATCAGCGAGGATGACCTGAAGTTCTACAATGGCCAGCTGCAGCATGTGGCCGAGCCTGGGCAGTTCAACGTTCAGGTCGGGCTGGACTCGCAGGCCGTGCAGCAGCAGAGCTTCGAGTTGCTGTAGACCGCTACGGCCACTGCGCGGGCAAGCCCGCTCCCCCAGGGCCACATGTGCTCTTGTGGGAGCGGGTTTACCCGCGAAGGGGCCGGCACCTTAAACAGAACGCCCGGACTCGCACCATGCCCTCACCCTTCCGCGCCCTGCGCCTGGCCCTGATCATTCTGCTGATCCTGGTCGGCACTGCCCTCAGCGCCAGTTGGGCGATGCACCACGCTAAGCGCCAGGCGATGCAGACCGACGCACGCCGGGCCAGCGAGCAATTGACCCTCTACGCCAACGGCCTGCATACGCTGATCGAACGCTACCGCGCCCTGCCCGCCGTCCTGGCGCTGGACCCGGAGCTGATCGACGCCCTGCGCGGCCCGGTCGGCGAATCGCTGCAGGATGCACTGAACCGCAAGCTCGAACGCATCAACGGCGCCGCCAACTCCTCCACCCTCGAACTGCTCGACCGCACCGGCCTGGCCGTGGCAGCCAGCAACTGGCGCCTGCCGACCACATACGTCGGCTCCAACTATGGCTTTCGCCCCTATTTCAAGCAGACCCGCAGCCAGGGCTCGGGCAGCTTCTATGCCGTCGGCGTGACCAGCGGCGTGCCGGGCTATTTCCTGTCCAGCGCAGTGAACGACGAGCACGGGCGCTTCCTCGGTGCCATGGTGGTCAAGCTCGAATTCCCCGAGCTTGAACGCGAATGGCGCCAGGGCAGCGACATCCTGCTGGTCAGCGATGCGCGCGGGATCATCTTCATCGCCAACCAGAACGGCTGGCGCTACCGCGAGCTGCAGCCCCTGACCGCCGCAGACCGCGCCGAGCTGGCCGAAACCCGCCAGTACGACAAGCAGCCGCTGGTCCCTCTGCAGCACCAGTTGCTGACCCGCTTCGACGAACGCAGCACCTTCAGCCGCGTGCAGGGGCCGGACGGTAGCGCCGACTATCTGTGGGAGAGCCTGCCGCTGAGCACCGAGGGCTGGACCCTGCACCTGCTGCGCAAGCCGCAGGTCAGCGAGGATGCCCGCAACGCGGCGTTGTCTGGCGCAGCCGTATGGCTGAGCCTGGTGTTCGCCGTGCTGTTCGTCAGCCAGCGCCTGCGCATCGCCCGCCTGCGCCAGCGCAGCCGCGAAGAGCTGACACGCCTGGTCGAGGAGCGCACCCGCGAGCTGCGCACCGCCCAGGAAGGCCTGGTGCAGTCGGCCAAGTTGGCGGCGCTGGGGCAGATGTCGGCGGCGCTGGCCCATGAGATCAACCAGCCGCTGACCACCCAGCGCATGCAACTGGAAACCCTGCGCCTGCTGCTCGACCACGGCCGCCACGAACAGGCGCGCCAGGCGCTGGAGCCGCTGGAGCAGATGCTCACGCGCATGGCCGCCCTCACCGGCCACCTCAAGACCTTCGCACGCAATAGCCCAGGTGGGCTGCGCGAGCGTCTTGACCTGGCCACCGTGGTCGACCAGGCCCTGCACCTGCTCGACACCCGCATTCGCGGCGAGCAGGTCGAGGTGGCGCTGTACCTGGCACGTCCTGCGTGGGTGCGCGGCGATGCGATCCGCCTCGAACAGGTGCTGATCAACCTGCTGCACAATGCCCTCGACGCCATGGCCGACAAGCGCTACAAACGTCTGGAGATCCGCATCGAAGCCGAGGGCGAACGCTGGCACCTGAGCGTGCTCGACTCCGGTGGCGGCATCAAGGACGCCGACCTGGCCCGCGTCTTCGATCCCTTCTTCACCACCAAGCCGGTGGGTGAAGGCCTGGGCCTGGGCCTGGCAATTTCCTATGGCATCGTCCATGAAGCCGGCGGCCAGTTGCAGGTCGACAACCTGCCTGGCGGTGCCCGCTTCAGCCTTACCCTGCCCCGCGACCTGGAGCCTGCATGTTGAACTCAGTGATCGTCGTCGACGACGAAGCCAGCATCCGCACCGCGGTGGAGCAGTGGCTGAGCCTGTCCGGCTTCAGCGTGCAGTTGTTCGCCCGCGCAGAAGACTGCCTCGCACAACTGCCGCAACACTTCCCCGGCGTGGTCATCAGCGATGTGCGCATGCCGGGCATGGATGGCCTGCAACTGCTCGAACGCCTGCAGGCACAGGATCCCGACCTGCCGGTGATCCTGCTCACCGGCCACGGCGATGTGCCGATGGCAGTGGAGGCCATGCGCAACGGCGCCTACGACTTCCTGGAAAAACCCTTCACCCCGCAGCACTTGTTGGGCAGTCTGCGCCGCGCCCTGGACAAGCGCCAACTGGTGCTGGAAAACCGCGCGCTGCACCAGCAGGCCGACCTCAAGGAGCGGCTGCAGGCGACCCTGCTGGGGATGTCCCAGGGCCTGCAGCAGTTGCGCCGACAGGTATTGGAGCTGGCGGGATTGCCAGTCAATGTGCTGATTCGCGGTGAGACCGGCAGCGGCAAGGAGCGCGTGGCGCGCTGCCTGCACGACTTCGGCCCGCGCGCCGACAAACCCTTCGTCGCCCTCAATTGCGCGGCTATCCCCGAAGCCCTGTTCGAGGCCGAGCTGTTCGGCCATGAGAGCGGCGCCTTCACAGGTGCCCAGGGCAAGCGCATCGGCAAGCTGGAATATGCCAACGGCGGTACAGTGTTTCTCGACGAGATCGAGAGCATGCCGCTGGCCCAGCAGGCCAAGTTGCTGCGGGTGATTCAGGAGCACAAGCTCGAACGCCTGGGTGCCAACCAGAGCATCAGTGTCGACTTGCGCATCATCGCCGCGACCAAACCCGATCTGCTCGACGAGGCCCGCGCCGGGCGGTTTCGCGAAGACCTGGCGTACCGTCTGAACGTCGCCGAACTGCGTCTGGCGCCGCTGCGCGAGCGGCGCGAGGACATTCCGCTGCTGTTCGAACATTTCGCCCGTACCGCCGCCGAGCGCCTGGGGCGCAGCAGCACCCCGCCGCTTTCAGGTGCGCAGCTGGCGCAACTGCTAGCCCATGACTGGCCGGGCAATGTGCGCGAGCTGGCCAATGCCGCCGAGCGCCATGCGCTGGGGCTGGATTCATCGAGCATCGAGGTGGCGCCGGGCGGTCAGTCGCTGAGCGAGCAGATGGAGGCGTTCGAGCTGCAGTGCCTGCGTGCGGCGCTGCGCCAGCACAAGGGCGAGATCAAAGGGGTCATGGAAACGCTGCAACTGCCGCGGCGGACACTGAACGAGAAAATGCAGCGCCATGGCCTGATGCGCGAGGACTTTATCGAGCGCGAATGAGCGGAATCTTGCCGATCAAAAGCTGCCAATAGGCGGGTTACCGCTCATATGGCCTGCACTCGGCCGGGATGAGCAGCGCGGCTGTTCGCGGGCAAGCCCGCTCCTACGGATACAGTGCAGGCCTTGATCCATCGCGCTTCTGTGGCGCTGGCGTGCCCGTGAATGGGGCAGCCGACACCTCATTCGGATCGTTGCGCCCTCATTTGGCACACCTTCTGCAAAACCCTTCTCAAGCCGCGGTCCCGCGCGCCTCACAAAAACAACGAGAAGGTATCCCTGATGGATAACGCCACCACCCTGCCCGCCGGGGCTGCCACTGCGCCCGCCGCGGAAAAAACCACCGCCAGTCGTCTCAAGTCGATCTTCAGCGGTTCGATCGGCAACATGGTCGAATGGTACGACTGGTACGTCTACGCCGCATTCTCGCTGTACTTCGCCAAAGCCTTCTTCCCCGCTGGCGACACCACCGCACAACTGCTCAACACCGCCGCGATCTTCGCCGTGGGCTTCCTGATGCGCCCGATCGGCGGCTGGCTGATGGGGCTGTACGCCGACCGCAAGGGCCGCAAGGCTGCGCTGATGGCTTCGGTACTGCTGATGTGTGCAGGCTCGCTGGTCATCGCCCTGACCCCTGGCTATGAAACCATCGGTGTCGCCGCGCCAGTGTTGCTGGTGATCGCACGCCTGATGCAGGGCCTGTCGGTTGGCGGTGAATATGGCACCTCGGCCACCTACCTCAGCGAGATGGCCAGCAAGGAACGCCGTGGCTTCTTCTCCAGCTTCCAGTACGTCACCCTGATCTCCGGCCAGCTCATCGCCCTGGCGGTGCTGATCATCCTGCAGAATGTGCTGACCAGCGAAGAACTGTATGCCTGGGGCTGGCGTGTTCCCTTCGTGATCGGCGCGCTGTGCGCGGTGGTTGCGCTGTACCTGCGCCGCGGCATGGAAGAGACCGCCTCCTTCACCAAGAAAGAGAAGTCCAAGGAAAGCCTGATGCGCACCCTGATGCGCCATCCCAAGGAGCTGATGACCGTGGTCGGCCTGACCATGGGCGGCACCCTGGCCTTCTACACCTACACCACCTACATGCAGAAGTACCTGGTCAACACCGTGGGCATGAGCATCAGTGACTCGACCACCATCTCGGCGGCCACCCTGTTCCTGTTCATGTGCCTGCAACCGGTGATCGGCGGGCTGTCCGACAAGATCGGCCGGCGCCCGATCCTGATCGCCTTCGGCGTGCTGGGCACCCTGTTCACCGTACCGATCCTCAGCACCCTGCACACCATCCAGACCTGGTGGGGTGCGTTCTTCCTGATCATGGCAGCGCTGATCATCGTCAGCGGCTATACCTCGATCAATGCCGTGGTGAAGGCCGAGCTGTTCCCCACCGAAATCCGCGCCCTGGGCGTCGGCCTGCCCTACGCCCTGACCGTGTCGATCTTCGGTGGCACTGCCGAGTACGTGGCTCTGTGGTTCAAGAGCATCGGCATGGAAACCGGTTTCTACTGGTACGTCACCGGCTGCATCGCCTGCTCGCTGCTGGTCTACGCGACCATGAAGGACACCAAGCAGCACTCGCGCATCACCACTGATTGATTCTGCGTTCGCGGCACAGCAAAAAGGGGCGCTCCGGATAACGGGGCGCCCCTTTTTTTTGTAAGCGCCTGAACGGTCGTTCAATCGATGAAAGCCTTCCGGCTATCGGTACGAGCGACGACCGGTGCCGACAGCACTGCCATCACGACAGCAATGCAACCTCAAGTCAGCTAGAGGTCAAGCACTCGATCGGGGAATAAATCCGCAGTTGGGGCGTTTACCACCACATCCTCCAGGTAGGGACGACGAGAGGTCAATCCTTTAACCCACCATTAATTGGCCAGATGCATCCTGGCAACACTGAAAGAAACCTTTGCCACCCGTGCGAACCCGCAGGGCTGAAGCCTGATGAGCTCAAGGTTTCATCACCACAAAAAACATCGATAAATTCGATTCATGGATGCAATTTTTTGCGCTTTTTAATCAAATTAATCGGCGTAGCATGAGATCCATAGCAAGAACAAACCCCCTTGAATCTACTGGAGCAACAATCATGAAAAACCAACTGATCCTGACCCTGGCCCTTTCCGTCTTCGCCGCAGGCGCCTTCGCAGAAGACGGCTTTGACCGCACTAACGCCCACACCTTCACCGCTGTACAAAGCCAATCGGCCAGCTACGCCGAAGACGGTTTCGACCGCACTGGCGGCCAACGCTTCGCTGAAGACGGTTTCGACCGCACTGGCAGCCAACGCTTTGCCGAAGACGGTTTCGACCGCACTGGCGGCCAACGCTTCGCCGAAGACGGCTTTGACCGCACCGGTGGCCAACGCTTCGCCGAAGACGGCTTCGACCGCACCAACGCCCACCGCATCAGCTGATCACTGATGCGTGTCACCCAGCCCGGCTTTGGCCGGGCTTGATCATTCCCAGCCAGCCCAAGGCTTGGCACACTAGGCGCCTCGTCCGTCCCAGAGGAAGGGCCAAGGCCCTGCGCAGATGTACTACTACGAACCCGCCCAAGGCCACGGCCTGCCCCACGACCCGTTCAACGCCATCGTCGGCCCCCGGCCCATCGGCTGGATCTCCTCGCATGATCGCGAAGGTCGCCTGAACCTGGCGCCCTATAGCTTCTTCAACGCCTTCAACTACATTCCGCCGATCATCGGTTTCTGCAGCGTCGGGCGCAAAGACAGCCTGAACAACATCGAACAGACCGGCGAGTTCGTCTGGAACCTGGCCACGCGCCCGCTGGCCGAGCAGATGAACCAGAGCTGCGCGGCAGTGGCTGCGGATATCGACGAATTCGAGCTGAGCGGGCTGACGCCGAGCCCCTCGAAAGTGGTCAGCGTGCCGCGGGTGGGCGAAAGCCCGGTGAACTTCGAGTGCAAGGTGAGCCAGATCATTCAGCTCAAGCGCGCCGATCAGGAGCTGGTGCCCAGCTGGCTGATCCTGGGTGAGGTGGTGGCCGTGCATATCGCCGACCACCTGCTCAAGGAGGGTATCTACGACACGGCTGCCGCCGAGCCGATCCTGCGTGGCGGTGGCCCGGCGGATTACTTCGAGCTGGGCAACCTGTTCAAGATGCGCCGCCCGCTGGCCTGATCACCAGGCCAGCTCGCCCTCTTCACCGACGCCCTGCAGGCGTTCGAGCTCGGCACAGGCCGCCTCGTCAGCGGCCAGTGCCGACTTGAACACCTGCCCCTCCAGAACTTTGTGAAAGCGCGGTGCCCCCCCCATGTGCAGGGCCTTGACCGCGATTGCCGCGTGGTAGCCGCCGCCTTCGACCGGGACCATCGCCGAAACGGCTTCGAAGCCCGGGAATTCTCTGCGTGCCATTGCTGTGCTCCAGCAGTTGATCGAGGGGCGGGATTCTACTGCAGCAGGCGTTACGGTAGTGGCCTTTTCGTGGGCAAGCGTGCCCGCGAAAAAGCCCCCCAACCAACCCTCAATCAAAGGTCTGCAGGTCCATGCTCGCCACCACCCGCTCCTGCACCAGATCGCCGAACACCTCGAGCGTCGGTGAGGCGAAGTAACCGCGCAGGGCCTGCTGGTCCTGCCAGCTACCACTGAGCAGCCACAGGTCGGCGTCAACCTGGGAGCGCTGGACGGTGAATGCCAGGCAGCCGGGGCTGCGCAGTGAAGGCTCGAGCAGGTCGCGCAGGCGCATGCCGAGTTCCACCGAACGACCGCTGCTGGCACGGATGAAAGCCAAGTGTGTGACCGGTTGATGCAAGGTCATGAACGATCTCCTTGAAGCAGGCGGGACGGAAAAGCCAGGCTGCCAAGATTAGGTCTTCGCCCGCACCCTGCGTTAGGCCATTTCTGTCTGCCGATTGCCTGATCCTGTCGCAATGCAGGATCAGGCAATCGGTCGGCAGCATTTGGCTAGCGCCGGATGTTGCCCAAATCTATGCTGGCCCGGTCCCTGAAGGAATTCGATCATGACCACTGCCCTTGCCGCTCTCGACCCGACCCTGGAAAACCAGCGCCTGGAACTCGCTGACCTGATCCTGAGGCACGCAGGCGACCCCCACGGACCACCGACGGCCATCGAGCAGCTATACCTGTCGCGTTACGAAGACAACATCCGTTCGAAGCCGGGCCTGGCCCTGCCGGCTCTCTGCGTCATGGCCCAGGGCAGCAAGAGCGTGTTCCTGGGCGATCAGCAGTATGCCTACGACCCGCTGCACTACATGGTGGTGTCGGTGGCCATGCCGATCAGTCGGGTGAGGCTCGACGCCAGCCCGGAAAACCCTGTGCTTGGGCTGCGGATCGACCTGGACGCGGCGGAGATCAGCCAGTTGATTGCCGAAAGCGGCCCGATGCTGGTGCCCAACGTGCAGTCCGGGCTTGGGCTGTATGTGGAAAAGACCGATGCGCACCTGCTCGATGCCTTGCTGCGCCTGGTCCGCTTGCTCGATACCCCGCGCGACATCCCGATGCTGGCCCCGCTGTTTCGCCGCGAAATCCTCTACCGCCTGCTGCGCGGGCCGCAGGGGCATCGCCTGTACGAGATTGCCCTGGCCAACAGCCAGACGCACCGGGTGAGCCAGGCGATCACCTGGCTCAACAAGCATTTTCACCTGCCGCTGCGCATCGAAGAGCTGGCCCGGGAAGTGAACCTGAGCACCTCGACCTTGCACCACAGGTTCAAGGCCGTGACGTCCATGAGCCCGTTGCAGTACCAGAAGCAACTGCGCCTGCAGGAAGCCCGGCGGCTGATGCTCAACGATGGTTTGGAGGCTGCGGTGGCGGGGTATCGGGTGGGCTATGAAAGCCCGTCGCAGTTCAGCCGGGAGTACAGTCGGCTGTACGGCGCGCCGCCGATTCGTGACATGGCGCGCCTGCGTTCAAGCGCGGGTTGACCCCGCGCGAGCACCTCAGCCAGCCACCGCTGCCTGCCACTGAGCCTGGTCCACCTGGATCAGGGTCGGCCCCTTGCGCTCCACCGCCAGCGCCAGCGCCGCCTGCAACTGCGCCACATCGCCGACATGTTCGGCCGCCGCACCCAGCCCCTGCGCAACGGTGATGAAGTCCGGGGTGTGGATGTCCACGCCCACGGGCTCGATGGCGCGATTGACCATGTACTTCTTGATCTCTTCGTAGCCTTGGTTGTTCCACAGCAGGACGATCAGCGGCACCTGTGCCTCCACTGCACTGGCCAGCTCCGGCAGGGTGAACTGCAGGCCACCGTCACCGATCAGGCATACCGACGGGGCCCGTTCAGCCATCACTTCGGCGCTGCCAAGCCAGGCGCCCATCGCCGCCGGCAAGGCATAACCGAGCGTGCCGTAGCCGGTCGAAGCGTTGAACCAGCGACGCGGACGGTCCAGGTCGAGGGTGAGGTTGCCGGTATAGACCGGCTGGGTCGAGTCGCCCACCAGCACGGCATCGGGCAAGGTTTCCAGCACCGCGGCAAGCAGGCGGGTCTGGCTCAGGGTCGGTTGGTCCCAGCCAGCGGCCAGGTCGTTGCGCAGGCGCTCGGCACGGGCAGCGCCCCAGCGCTGGTCACGCACCGCAGGCTGCTCGGCCAGCGCCGCAACCAGGGCTTCGGCAGCCAGCTTGGCATCGGCGACCAGCGCCAGCTCAGGCAGGTAGTTGCGTACGGTCTGGTCCGGATCGATGTCGATGCGCAGCAGGCCGCCAGGGATCTCGAAACCGCCCTTGAAGGTCACGTCGTAGTCGGTTTCGGCAAGCTCGGTGCCAATGGCCAGGACCACGTCGGCCTCGGCAACCAGGGCGCGGGTTGCCGGCAGCGATTGGGTCGAACCGATCTGCAACGGATGGGCAGCCGGCAGCAGGCCCTTGGCATTGATGGTCAGGGCCACCGGTGCCTGGAGCTGCTCGGCCAACTGCGCCAGGGCATCGCCTGCCGCCAGCGCCCCACCACCGGCGAGAATCAGCGGGCGCTGGGCCTTGGCCAGGCGCTCAGCCATCTGCGCCACGACCTGTGGCGCGGCGCCCGCACGGCTGGTGCGTACCGGTCGAGCCTGCAGCAGGTGGTCGGCTGGCTCGACCAGCACATCCAGCGGGATCTCGATATGCACAGGGCGTGGCCGGGCACCGTCGAACACGGCGAAGGCACGGGCCAGTACCTGGGGCAGGTCATCGGCGCTCATCAAGGTCTGGGAGAACGCGGCAACGCCGGCCATCAACGCAGACTGGTTCGGCAACTCGTGCAGTTTGCCGCGCCCACCGCCCAGTGCATTGCGCGACTGCACGCTGGAGATCACCAGCATCGGGATCGAGTCGGCATAGGCCTGGCCCATGGCCGTGGTGATGTTGGTCATGCCGGGGCCGGTGATGATGAAGCACACCCCCGGCTTGCCCCGCGTGCGCGCGTATCCATCGGCCATGAAGCCGGCGCCCTGCTCGTGGCGCGGCGTGACATGACGGATCGACGAGCGCGCAAGCCCGCGGTAGAGCTCTACGGTATGCACGCCGGGAATCCCGAACACATGATCTACGCCATAGCCTTCGAGGAGTTTGACCAGTACTTCGCCACAGGTTGCCATCATCGTTACCCTGATTCTTGTTGAAATCAGTGCCCATGGAACCAAGCCGCGGCTACCGCGACAATGCAAAAAAATACATACTAGCCATGTCTCCAGATCATGGCTTGACGCGATGAAACGACTCCCTCCCCTGCCCGCGCTGCACACCTTCCTGGTCACCGCCCAGCACTGCAACTTCACCCGTGCCGCCCAGCAGTTGCACATCACCCAGGGCGCTGTCAGCCGGCAGATCGCCGGGCTCGAGGAGCAGCTCGGCTATCCCCTGTTTCAGCGCCAGGCCCGTGGCCTGAGCCTGACCCGTGAAGGCCAGGACTGGCTGCCGCGGGTGCAGCAGGTGTTCGCCCTGATCGAACAGGGCGTACGCGAGGTCGGCGCGCGCACCGCGACCTTGCAGCTCAAGGCACCCACCTGCGTGATGCGCTGGCTGCTGCCGAGGCTGATGGAGTGGCAGGCGCTGCGCCCGGATGTGCCGGTGGAGCTGACCACCACCGTGCAGCACGGCGTGGATTTTCGTCATGAAGGTTTCGATGCTGCAGTGGTGTATGGCAGCCCGCCCGCCCAGGGCTCGCTGGTGCTCAAGCTGTTCGACGAGCAACTGACGCCGGTGTGCGCACCGTCGTTGCTGCAAGGCGGGGTGCCTCTGGAGCGAGTGGAGGACCTGGCGCGGCACATGCTGCTGCACCCCTCGCGCGACGAACATGACTGGCGCCTGTGGCTGCAGGCGGCTGGCGCTGCGTTCGAGCCGCAGGGCCGACGCCAGCATTTCGAGACACTGGACATGGCGATGGCCATGGCCTCGCAGGGAACCGGCGTGGCCATCGGCGACTGGGCGCTGATCGGCGATGACCTGCGCAGTGGGCGGTTATGCATGCCCTTCGCGCTGAAGGTGATGACGGGCAAAGGTTACTACCTGGTCTGCCCGTCGAAGAGCCTGCCACCGGGGCTCGGCGAGTTGCTGGACTGGCTGCAGGCACGCGCCGGCCTGTAGGAGCGGACTGGACTGGCCTTTGGCTTTTGAACAAGCCCGTTGCTGCTACAGCCGATGCGCGACATCAGTACCCGACAGTGAAGCGCTGGCGCGTATGGGCAGGCTTTTCAAGCTCGTCGATCAAGGCAATGGCATAGTCGGCGAAGGTGATCCAGCTCTTGCCGTCGGCCCCGATCAGCAGGTGATCCTTGCCCAGCGTATAGCGCCCGCTGCGCTCACCCTCGACGAACTCGGCCGAAGGCGAGAGGAAGGTCCAGTCCAAGGTCGGCTCCTGGCGTAAGGTGTCGAGAAAACGCACGCCGGCGCTGGCCTCGGCCTTGTAGGCCTCAGGGAAGTCCGGGCTGTCGATCACCCGCTGCCCCGACGGCAGCAGCAGGCTGCCGGCACCACCAACCACCAGCAGGCGCTTGACCCCGGCGCCCTTGACCGGCTCGATGATTGCCTGCGGTTCAAGGGTGGAGAAGTGTGCAGCGCTCAGCACAGCATCCACGCCCGTGACAGCCGCCTGCAGCGCAGCGCTGTCCCTGGCATCCAGCGCCTTGACCGTGACACCTTCACGGCCCTGCAGCGAAGACGGATCGCGGGCGATGGCGACCACGCTGTGGCCACGGCGCAGGGCCTCTTCTAGCAACTGGCTGCCAGCGCGGCCGGTGGCACCGATGATTGCGATCTTACTCATGGGAAACACTCCATCAGGGTTGTAGGGGGTTACCACTTCATTTCGCCTTTTGCGACCTTGGCACCGAGCTCCAGCGAGCTTTCATCGGCCAGGTTCGGATAACGCTTGCTCATTGCAGCAATCAGCGCCGCCGCATCGCGGGCCTTGGCCGTCTCGCTGTCAAAGGCACGGATGTAGCCTGCGGTAAAGCGCACGGCGTCCAGCGAACGGCTGCTCTGGCCCAGGTAGTGACCCGGGATCACTGTGCGCGGGGCCAGTTTTTCGATGTGGGCGAGGGTTGCCAGCCAGTCGGTGTGGGACTGGGCCGACTGGGTGTCAGCCATCCATACGTGAATGTTATCGGAAACCACAACACCACCGACCACCGCCTTGATCGAGGGAATCCAGACGAAGCTGCGGTCGGGCTGCGGGCCGTCCAGGCCAACGACTTCCAGCGTCTGCCCTTCCAGCTCCAGGCGGTTACCGGCCAACACCTGGGGCACGACCAGTTTCGTGGGCTTGTCGGCGCCCATCTGCGGGCCCCAGTAGGCCAGCTTGGCGTCCATGGTCTGGCGGATGTGCGCCACGGTGGCAGCGGAGGCAACCACCTTGGCGTCTGGAAACGCCTGGGTCAGGGTGTCGAGGCCGAAGTAGTAGTCCGGATCGCCATGGCTGATGTAGATGGTGGTCAGCCGCTTGCCGCTGGCGCGCAGGCGCTCGGCCACCTGCTCGGCCTGGGTCTTGCCGAACTGCGCATCCACCAGCACGGCCTCCCGCTCGCCACTGACGATGACCGAACTGACCGGGAACAGTGCGTCATGGCCTGGGTTGTAGACATCCAGGTGCAGCGGATCGGCCGCCATTGCCTGGCCCGTCAGGGCAACACAGGCCAGCATCAGACTGCGCAGTGGAGTGAAAATCGACATGGAGAGATTCCTGAAAGCGGGACGATGGAACAAAGCTTAGTTGCCCGATCCGTCACAAAAAATGCGATGCTTGAACATAGTTTGTTTCTGAAATCGGGCAAATCATGGATCGTCTTAACGCCATGCGCGTGTTCGTCACCGTCGTCGACCTGGGCAGCCAGTCGGCCGCGGCAGATCACCTGGAGCTTTCCAGGCCTGTGGTATCGCGCTACCTCGCCGAGCTTGAAGAGTGGGTCGGCGCACGCTTGATGCAGCGCACCACGCGCAAGCTGAGCCTGACGGCCGCGGGCCTGGACACCCTGCCACGCTGCCGACAGATGCTGGAACTGGCCTGCGACCTGCAGACAGCGGTGCGTGCGCCTGAAGACGCACCGCGCGGCGAGCTGCGCATCAGCGTGAGCACCTCGTTCGGTCAGGCGCAGTTGGTGGATGCGGTGGCGGAGTACGTGAAGCGCTATCCGGGAGTGAAGGTGGAGTTGCAGATGCTCGATCGCACGGTCAACCTGGTTGACGAGCGCATCGACCTGGCGATCCGCACCAGCAACGACCTGGACCCGAACCTGATTGCCCGGCGCCTGAGCGTCTGCCGTTCGGTGGTCTGCGCCAGCCCCGCCTACTTGCACGAGTACGGCACGCCGCAGCGAGTCGAGGACTTGACCCAGCACAACTGCCTGACCCACGCCTACTTCGGCCACAGCCTGTGGCATTTCGAGGTGGCCGGTGAACAGGTCGCGGTGCCCGTGCAGGGCAACATCAGCGCCAACGAGGCCCTGACCTTGCAGAAGGCTGCCCTGGCCGGTGCCGGAATCGCCATGCTGCCGACCTACCAGGCCGCTTGCGCAGTGCGTCGCGGCGAGCTGGTGAAGTTACTGCCCATGGCCCGACCACGGGAGCTGAACCTCAATGCGGTCTACACCTCACGCAAACACATGCCGGCAACCTTGCGCAGCATGCTGGACTTTCTTGCCCAGCGGTTCAGTGAAGAACCGCTGTGGGATCGGGAGATGGATTAGCGCGCCGCTGCTACGGAAATCACACCGATCTCGATGCTCGCTCCAGGCAATTGCTGCGCCCTGACCTATGCTTACAGGCATCACCTGTGGTCACAGCAGGAGGTAGGCAACATGGGCATCAAATCCAGACGCTGCGCGATCGTCCTGGCCCTGGTCGCCGTGGCCGGGCTCTACGGTTCGGCCTGCTGGCGCGTCGAGCTGCTGCGCAGCCAGCCCAGTACCGCGGCCAGTTGCGCACACGAACACTGCGTCCCGCACACTGCAACGCTGAGCGCTCTCAGGTAGCCCGACAACGCCTGTCGGTCACTCCTCGACGCTCATGTACTCCTTGGCCCAGCGGATGTAATCCTCAGGCTGGGTGTAGGTGTGCGAAAGCTCGGTGGCGCTGAGGTTCTCGGACTTGTTCTGCTGCCCGCGCTGCAGACGCAGGCAGTCGTAGGTGGCCTTGATCGCGGCGAAGTACGCTGCATGGCCATCGACCACGATGCGCACGCCCAGGCGCGCCAGGCGTTCGTCGTCACGCAGGTTCGGATTGCCGTAGCTGACCAGCATCAGCGGCACGTTCAGGTGCTCGGTGATCTGCTCCAGTTGCTCGAAATCCTTCACCCCCACCATGCAGATACCGTCGGCACCGGCCTTCTGGTAGCTCTGGGTGCGGACGATGATTTCCTCGGTGGTCAGTACGCCGGCGTTGGTGCGGGCAATGATCGACAGCGACGAATCGACACGTGCCTCCAGCGCTGCACGGATCTTGCCGACGCCCTCTTCCACCGAGATCAGGTCGGTGGACTTGCGACCGAACTGGGCCGGCAGCAGGGTGTCTTCGATGGTCAGTGCCGCCACGCCGGCGCGCTCCAGCTCGATCACCGTACGCATGACGTTCAGCGCATTGCCATAGCCATGGTCGGCATCGGCAATGAACGGCAACTGGGCGACGCGGCCAATGCGTGTGGCCTGCTCGACGAATTCGCTCAGGGTGATCAGGGCGAAGTCCGGGGCGGCGAGCACCTGCAGGGACGCGACCGAGCCGCCGAGGATACCGACTTCAAAGCCCAGGTCTGCGGCGATGCGCGCCGACATCGGGTCGAAGACTGAAGCTGTGTGATAGCACGAACCCGACGCGAGCAGTTCGCGGAAGGCAAAACGCAGATCTTGGTGGGAAGCCTTGGGCATGATCACTCCGCATAAACGTGAAAAATCGAACTGGCTGACTACCGCCCCTGAACCGGGACCCTCCGCCCTGTCATAGACATGACATGCAGAGAGTGGAAGAGAAGTGGGGGATTACAGCGATGCGGAAACCTGGGTCACAATGCACCAAATGGGTGCAAACCAGTGTATTTCGGCTGCTATGAACTTGCACGATATCACGCAGCCATGCGCGTTCGTGTGAAAGCGCTTATGCCGATCGCGCATAGGCGATGCAGACAGTACATAGGAAGCTACCTAACTCAGGTTACAATCCTCATCGCGTTTGCAGCCATTTCACTCGCCACGGGCCGCCGACGAACAGCACAATTTCACGACCTCCGACCACAAGGTGTGACCCCGTGACCGCCGCCCTGCCTCCCGCCGTCTTGCGCAGCGTGCTCAGCGCGCTGATGCTGGCGATTCTTCTTGGTGCCCTCGACCAGACCATCGTCGCCGTCTCCATGCCAGCGATTTCCGCCCAGTTCAACGATGTCGGCCTGCTGGCCTGGGTCATCTCCGGCTATATGGTGGCCATGACCGTGGCCGTGCCGATCTACGGCAAGCTGGGCGACCTTTATGGCCGTCGGCGCATGATCCTCACCGGCACCGCACTGTTCACCCTGGCCTCGATCTTCTGCGCCCTGGCCCAGAATATGGAACAACTGGTGCTGGCGCGGGTGCTGCAAGGTATCGGCGCGGGTGGCATGGTCTCGGTCAGCCAGGCAATCATCGGCGACTTCGTCCCGCCTCGCGAGCGTGGACGCTACCAGGGATATTTCAGCAGCATGTACGCGCTGGCCAGCGTGGCTGGCCCGGTGCTCGGCGGGTGGCTGACCGAGTACCTGTCGTGGCGCTGGGTGTTCTGGATCAACCTGCCGCTGGGGCTTTGCGCCTGGTGGGTGATCCGCCGCGCGCTGATGGGCATGCCGGTCCAACGCCGGGAAGCGCAGGTCGACTATATCGGTGCATTGCTGCTGATCCTGGGCCTGGGCAGTTTGTTGCTGGGCATCACCCTGGTCGGCCAGGGCCATGCCTGGACCGCGCCGCCGGTGCTGGCCCTGATTGCCTGCGCGGTGCTGGGCCTGGCGCTGTTCGTCGCCCACGAACGCCGCTGCCAGGAACCGCTGTTGCCACTGAAGCTGTTCGGCAACCGGGTCGCCGTGCTGTGCTGGTGCGTGATCTTCTTCGCCAGCTTCCAGTCGATCTCGCTGACCATGCTCATGCCGCTGCGCTTCCAGAGCATCACCGGTGCCGGCGCCGACAGCGCCGCGCTGCACCTGCTGCCGTTGGCGATGGGGTTGCCGCTGGGCGCCTTCAGCGCAGGCCGCCTGACCACCTTCACCGGGCGCTACAAACCACAGATCCTGGCGGGCGCGCTGCTGATGCCGCTGGCGATCCTCGGCATGGCCCTAACTCCGCCGCAATCAGCCTGGCTGGGCGGGCTGTTCATGCTGCTGACCGGCATCGCCTGCGGGCTGCAGTTCCCGACTTCGCTGGTGGGGACACAGAGCGCAGTGGACATGAAGGATATCGGCGTGGCCACCAGCACCACCAACCTGTTTCGCTCCCTGGGCGGGGCGATGGGTGTGGCCTGCATGTCCAGCCTGCTGCTGGCGCTGCTGCATGTCGGAGGGCTGGAGGTGCTGGGCAACCCGCTGCTGGGCAGCCTGAAGGGCGGCGAGACGGACCCGGCGACCCAGGCACACCTGCTGGTGACGTTCCGATACCTGCTGCTGGCCAGTGCCGGCGCAGCACTGCTGGGGCTGCTGGCAGCACTGGCGTTGCCGGACCGGCAATTACGCGGGCATTGAAAAGACCAGGGCCACAACGCGGCCCCTTTTTAACCCTACTTAATCCGGCCGGGAAAGACTTCCTCACAATCCTTAACAAAGTGTCATTTGCGCAGGGCCAGGCTCAAGCGCAGCATATCCAACCCTGTGTCGACCCATTTTTCCGCATCGCGCAGCAGGTCGAAGCTGTCCGGCAGCAGCAGCCAGCGCCCGATCAGGCCGTCGACATAGGCGAACATGGCGATGGCCGCACGCTCGACATCCAGGTCGGCGGGCAACTGGCCACGGCGTACTGCATTGGCCAGGGCACGGGAAATGCCCTCGTGGCATTCGACGATGGCGCCTTGTCGCTGCTGGCGGATCTCACACATCTCATCGGTGAACTCGCACTTATGATGCAGGATTTCATTGATACGCCGGGTCCTGGCGTCCAGTACCAGCTCGTTGAGCACTTGCAACAGCAGCTTGCGCATGCAGCCGAGCGGGTCGAGTTCGTCCTCGCTTTCGCTGGCACGCGCGAGGTGGTCATGGGTCTCGTGCAAACTGTCGAGCAGCGCCTGGACCAACTCGGCCTTGTTACTAAAATGCCAGTAGATCGCACCACGGGTGACCCCCGCGATCTCGGCGATATCGGCCAAGGTGGTTCGCGCAACTCCGCGCTTGTAGAAAGCCTTTTCCGCCGCCTCGATGATCTGGGCGCGGGTTTCCTGGGCTTCCTCTTTGGTTCGACGGACCATGGCAGCTCAACCTCATCTGAGCCCGGCACAAGATCGCACGGGCTTTAAACCGGGTTCACCTCTGCAGGGCGGCTCCCGGGTGCATTAATCACGTTTTGCGGTAGTAGCCTGGTACCACCACGCGGTATTTACAAACAACCATGAATGTAAGTATATTCGTTAGTAAGCTACTAATCCACCGGATAGCGATTTTTCTTAAAAGACTCTTCCACTATTCTTGAGCTCCCCCTGCTCCTGCGACCCGAGGATCCTCATGCAATTCAAGCCAGCCGTTACCGCCCTGGTTTCCGCCGTCGCCCTGGCAACCCTGCTCAGTGGCTGCAAGAAAGAAGAAGCCGCGCCCGCAGCGCAGGCTCCTCTGGTCGGCGTCGTCACCCTGCAGCCGCAGGCCTTCACCCTGACCTCGGAACTGCCGGGGCGCACCAGCGCCTACCGCATCGCCGAAGTCCGGCCACAGGTCAACGGCATCATTCTCAAGCGCCTGTTCAAGGAAGGCAGCGACGTCAAGGAAGGGCAGCAGCTCTACCAGATCGACCCTGCCGTCTACGAGGCCAACCTGGCCAACGCCCAGGCCAACCTGCAGGCCACCCGATCGCTGGCCGAGCGCTACAAGCAACTGATCGACGAGCAAGCCGTCTCCAAGCAGGAATACGACGACGCCAATGCCAAACGATTGCAGGCCGAGGCATCGCTCAAGAGCGCGCAGATCGACCTGCGCTACACCAAGGTGCTGGCACCGATCAGCGGTCGTATCGGTCGCTCCTCGGTCACCGAAGGCGCGCTGGTGAGCAACGGCCAGACCAATGCCATGGCAACCATCCAGCAGCTCGACCCGATCTACGTCGACGTGACCCAGTCCACCGCCGAGCTGCTCAAGCTGCGCCGTGACCTGGAAAGCGGCAAGTTGCAGAAGGCCGGCGACAACGCCGCCAAGGTCCAGTTGGTCCTCGAAGACGGTAGCAAGTTCGCCGGCGAAGGTCGCCTGGAGTTTTCCGAAGTCTCGGTCGACGAGACCACCGGTTCCGTGACCCTGCGCGCCGTCTTCCCCAACCCCGACCACACCCTGCTGCCCGGCATGTTCGTGCATGCCCGCCTGCAGGCAGGGGTCAATGCCAACGCCATCCTCGCCCCGCAACAAGGTGTGACCCGCGACCTCAAGGGCGCGCCCACAGCACTGGTGGTGAACAAGGATAACAAGGTGGAACTGCGTCAGCTCAAGGCCAGCCGCACGCTGGGCAACGAGTGGCTGGTCGAGGAAGGCCTCAACGCGGGCGACCGCCTGATCACCGAAGGGCTGCAATATGTGCGCCCGGGTGCCGAGGTAAAGGTCAGCGAAGCCACCAACGTCAAGAAGCCGGCCAGCCCTGAACAGGCCAGCGCAGCGAAAGCAGACGCCAAAGCGGAGTAAACCATGTCGAAGTTCTTTATCGATCGCCCGATCTTCGCCTGGGTGATCGCCTTGGTGATCATGCTGGTCGGGGCCTTGTCGATCCTGAAGCTGCCGATCAACCAGTACCCAAGCATTGCGCCGCCGGCCATCGCCATTGCCGTCACCTACCCGGGTGCCTCTGCGCAGACCGTGCAGGACACCGTGGTGCAGGTCATCGAGCAGCAGCTCAATGGTATCGACAACCTGCGTTATGTATCGTCGGAAAGCAACTCCGACGGCAGCATGACCATCACTGCGACCTTCGAGCAGGGCACCAACGCCGACACGGCGCAGGTCCAGGTGCAGAACAAGCTCAACCTGGCCACCCCGCTGCTTCCACAGGAAGTACAGCAGCAAGGTATTCGCGTCACCAAAGCCGTGAAGAACTTCCTGCTGGTGATCGGCCTGGTCTCCGAAGATGGCAGCATGACCAAGGACGACCTGGCCAACTACATCGTCTCCAACATGCAGGACCCGATCTCGCGTACCGCAGGTGTCGGTGACTTCCAGGTGTTCGGTGCCCAGTACGCCATGCGTATCTGGCTCGACCCGGCCAAGCTCAACAAGTACCAGTTGACCCCGGTCGATGTGCGTACCGCAGTCACCGCGCAGAACGTGCAGGTCTCCTCCGGCCAGCTCGGTGGCCTGCCCGCCATGCCGGGTACCCAACTCAACGCCACCATCATCGGCAAGACCCGCCTGCAGACCGCCGAGCAATTCGAGAAGATCCTGCTCAAGGTCAACAACGATGGCTCGCAGGTACGCCTGCGCGACGTCGCCAAGGTCGGCCTGGGCGGCGAGAACTACGCGGTCAGCGCGCAGTTCAACGGCAAGCCGGCATCGGGCCTGGCGGTCAAGCTGGCGACCGGTGCCAACGCCCTGGATACCGCCAAGGCGCTGCGCAAGACCATCAGCGACCTGGAACCGTTCTTCCCGCCAGGCGTGAAAGCGGTGTTCCCGTATGACACCACGCCGGTCGTCACCGAATCGATCAGCGGGGTGATCCACACCCTGATCGAGGCCGTGGTCCTGGTGTTCCTGGTGATGTACCTGTTCCTGCAGAACTTCCGCGCCACCATCATCACCACCATGACCGTTCCGGTGGTGTTGCTGGGCACCTTCGGCATCCTTGCGGCCGCAGGCTTCAGCATCAACACCCTGACCATGTTCGCCATGGTCCTGGCCATCGGCCTGTTGGTGGACGACGCCATCGTCGTGGTGGAGAACGTCGAGCGGGTCATGTCCGAGGAAGGACTACCGCCCAAGGAAGCCACCAAGCGCTCGATGGAGCAGATTCAGGGCGCGCTGGTCGGTATCGCCCTGGTGCTGTCGGCGGTACTGCTGCCAATGGCCTTCTTCGGCGGCTCCACCGGCGTGATCTACCGCCAGTTCTCCATCACCATCGTCTCGGCCATGGGCCTGTCGGTACTGGTAGCGCTGATCTTCACCCCGGCCCTTTGCGCGACCATGCTCAAGCCCTTGAAGAAGGGCGAGCACCACACGGCCAAGGGCGGCTTCTTCGGCTGGTTCAACCGTAACTTCGACCGCAGCGTAAAGGGCTACGAGCGCAGTGTCGGCACCATCCTGCGCAACAAGATCCCGTTCCTGCTGGCCTATGCGCTGATCGTTGTGGGCATGATCTGGCTGTTCAGTCGCATCCCCACCGCGTTCCTGCCTGAAGAAGACCAGGGCGTACTCTTCGCCCAGGTGCAGACCCCGGCCGGTTCCAGTGCCGAACGCACCCAGGTGGTCGTCGACAAGATGCGCGAATACCTTCTCAAGGACGAAGCCGACACCGTGTCGTCGGTGTTCACCGTGACCGGTTTCAACTTCGCCGGTCGTGGCCAGAGCTCGGGCATGGCGTTCATCATGCTCAAACCTTGGGGCGAGCGTTCGGCCGAGAACAGCGTGTTCAATCTCTCGGCCCGCGCCCAGCAGCACTTCTTCAGCTTCCGCGATGCGATGGTGTTCGCCTTCGCACCGCCGGCAGTGCTCGAGCTGGGTAACGCCACCGGCTTCGACGTGTTCCTCCAGGACCGTGCCGGCGTCGGCCACGAGAAGCTCATGGAAGCGCGCAACCAGTTCCTGGCCAAGGCCTCGCAGAGCAAGATCCTCTCTGCGGTGCGCCCCAACGGCCTGAACGACGAGCCGCAGTACCAGCTGATCGTCGACGATGAGCGCGCCAGTGCCCTGGGCGTCACCATTGCCGACATCAACAACACCCTGTCGATCGCGCTGGGTGGCAGCTACGTCAACGACTTCATCGATCGTGGCCGGGTCAAGAAGGTGTACATCCAGGGCGAATCCAGTGCCCGCATGAGCCCCGAAGACTTGCAGAAGTGGTACGTGCGCAACGGCCAAGGCGAGATGGTGCCGTTCTCCTCCTTCGCCTCCGGTGAATGGACCTACGGCTCGCCGAAGCTGTCGCGTTACAACGGCGTGGAAGCAGTCGAGATCCTCGGTGCCCCGGCGCCGGGCTACAGTACCGGTGAGGCCATGGCCGAGGTCGAACGCATCGTCGGCGAACTGCCGTCGGGCATCGGCTACTCCTGGACCGGCATGTCCTACGAGGAGAAGCTCTCCGGTTCGCAGATGCCGGCGCTGTTCGCCCTTTCGCTGCTGTTCGTGTTCCTCTGCCTGGCAGCGCTGTACGAAAGCTGGTCGATCCCGATCGCCGTCGTGCTGGTGGTGCCGCTGGGTATCATCGGTGCACTGATCGCCACCAGCATGCGCGGGCTGTCGAATGACGTGTACTTCCTCGTCGGCCTGCTGACGACCATCGGCCTGGCGGCGAAAAACGCCATTCTGATCGTCGAGTTCGCCAAAGAGCTGCACGAACAGGGCAAGAGCCTGTTCGATGCGACGATCGAGGCGTGCCGTATGCGTCTGCGCCCGATCATCATGACCTCGCTGGCCTTCATCCTCGGCGTGGTACCGTTGACCATCGCCAGCGGCGCGGGCGCCGGCAGCCAGCATGCCATCGGCACCGGCGTGATCGGCGGCATGATCAGTGCGACTGTGCTGGCGATCTTCTGGGTACCGCTGTTCTTCGTAGCAGTGTCGTCGCTGTTCGGCAGCAAAGAGCCGAAAGCAGACGCCACCCCTGAAACTCCACGTAATGAGGCTGGGCAATGACCAAGTCTTTGTTGTCCCTGGCGGTAACCGCTTTCATTCTCGGCGGCTGCTCGCTGATTCCCGACTACCAGACCCCGGAAGCACCGGTGGCCGCGCAGTGGCCGCAAGGCCCTGCGTACTCGCCGACCCAGTCGGCCGACGTGGCCGCCGCCGAACAGGGCTGGCGCCAGTTCTTCCACGACCCGGCACTGCAGAAACTGATCCAGACCTCGCTGGTCAACAACCGCGACCTGCGTGTCGCCGCGTTGAACATCGACGCCTACCGCGCGCAGTACCGCATCCAGCGCGCCGACCTGTTCCCGGCGGTCTCGGCCACCGGCAGCGGCAGCCGCCAGCGGGTTCCGGCCAACCTGTCGCAGACCGGTGAGGCGAACATCACCAGCCAGTACTCGGCAACGCTGGGTGTCAGCGCGTACGAGCTGGACCTGTTCGGCCGCGTGCGCAGCCTGAGCGAGCAGGCCCTGGAGACCTACCTCTCCAGCGAGCAGGCGCGTCGCTCCACGCAGATCAGCCTGGTGGCCAGCGTGGCCAACGCCTACTACACCTGGCAGGCCGACCAGGCGCTGCTGAAGCTGACCGAAGAAACGCTCAAGACCTACGAGGAAAGCTACAACCTGACCCGCCGCAGCAACGAGGTCGGTGTGGCTTCCGCGCTCGACCTGAGCCAGGCGCGCACCGCCGTCGAAGGCGCGCGGGTCAAGCTGTCGCAGTACCAGCGCCTGGTGGCGCAGGACCTGAACAGCCTCACCGTGCTGCTGGGGACCGGTGTACCGGCCGACCTGCCGGCGCCGCTGAAGCTCGACGCCGACCAGCTGGCCGACGTGCCGGCGGGCCTGCCGTCCGACCTGCTGCAGCGGCGTCCGGACATCCAGGAAGCCGAGCACCTGCTCAAGGCTGCCAACGCCAACATCGGCGCGGCCCGCGCCGCGTTCTTCCCGAGCATCAGCCTGACCGCCAACGCCGGTACCCTGAGCCCGGACATGGGCGGGCTGTTCAAGGGTGGTTCGGGGACCTGGCTGTTCCAGCCGCAGATCAACCTGCCGATCTTCAACGCCGGCAGCCTGCGGGCGAGCCTGGACTACTCGAAGATCCAGAAGGACATCAACGTCGCCAAGTACGAAAAGACCATCCAGACCGCCTTCCAGGAAGTCTCCGATGGCCTGGCCGCGCGCAAGACCTTCGAGGAGCAGTTGCAGGCCCAGCGTGACCTGGTTGCCGCCAACCAGGATTACTACCGTCTGGCCGAGCGTCGCTACCGCATCGGTATCGACAGCAACCTGACCTTCCTCGACGCCCAGCGCAACCTGTTCAGTGCCCAGCAGGCGCTGATCAGTGATCGCCTGTCGCAGCTGACCAGCGAGGTCAACCTGTACAAGGCGCTTGGCGGTGGCTGGTACGAGCAGACCAACCAGCAGGCGTCGGTGGCCACACCGAAAGGCTGATTGGCCTGGCAGCAGCATCGAGCCCACCCTTCGCGGTGGGCTTTTTGTTTGGCGGTGCCGATGATTGCCCGACGATAGGGCCAACACCGCCACCCAATTAACCACCCGGAACATTGCGTTCGATTATCGCCCGCAACCGTTTGCAACGAATTGCCACTCCACCGCCCTTCCGCGCACCATCGCTTGCGCAACGTTGCACAGTTCATCCCAAAAAAAAGCGTCGACCTGCAGGCTCGTACCCTGCAGCGCTCCGACTCGCCCATAAAAACAAGAGATCCACGACAGATGAGCATTCTGCAACCCACCCGCCCGCTGCTGCCGGGCCTGCTGGCCATGTCCTGCGCCCTGCCCGTCCTCGCTGCCGACGGCGGCTTCATGGAAGACGCCAAGGCCACCCTCAACCTGCGCAACTTCTACATCAACCGTAACTTCGTCGACCCGGCCAAGGCCCAGGGCAAGGCCGAGGAATGGACGCAAAGCTTCATCCTCGACGCCCGCTCCGGGTTCACCCAGGGCACCGTCGGCTTTGGCGTCGATGTGCTGGGGCTGTATTCGGTCAAGCTCGATGGCGGCAAGGGGACAGCCGGCACGCAACTGTTGCCGGTGCACGACGATGGCCGTCCCGCCGACGACTTCGGTCGCCTGGGTGTTGCACTCAAGACCAGGATTTCGCAGACCGAAGTCAAGGTCGGCGAATGGATGCCGGTGCTGCCGATCCTGCGCTCTGACGATGGTCGCTCGCTGCCGCAGACCTTCCGCGGCGGCCAGATCACCTCCAGGGAGATCACCGGGCTGACCCTGTACGCCGGCCAGTTCCGTGGCAACAGCCCACGCAACGACGCGAGCATGGAGGATATGGCGCTGTCCAGCCGCCCGGGCTTCACCTCCGACCGCTTCAACTTTGCCGGCGGCGAGTACAGCTTCAACGACAAGCGCACCCAGGTCGGGGTGTGGGATGCCCAGCTCAAGGATATCTACCGCCAGCAGTACTTCAACCTGGTGCACAGCCAGCCCTTGGGCGACTGGACCCTGGGGGCGAACCTGGGTTACTTCATCGGCAAGGAAGACGGTGCCGAGCGTGCCGGCAAGCTGGACAACCGCACCGCCTCGGCCATGCTTTCGGCGCGCTATCAGGGGCATACGTTCTATGTCGGCCTGCAGAAGGTCAGCGGCGATGACGAGTGGATGCGAGTCAACGGCACCAGCGGCGGCACCCTGGCCAACGACAGCTACAACGCCAGCTTCGAGAATGCCAAGGAACGCTCCTGGCAACTGCGCCACGATTTCAACTTCGCCACCGTCGGCATACCCGGGCTGACCCTGATGAACCGCTACATCAAAGGCGACAACGTGCATGTCGGCAGCATCACCGACGGCAAGGAATGGGCGCGCGAGAGCGAACTGGCGTACGTGATCCAGTCCGGTACGTTCAAGGACCTGTCGGTGAAATGGCGCAACTCCACCATGCGCAGGGACTTCAGCACCAACGCCTTCGACGAGAACAGGCTGATCGTGAGTTATCCGTTCAGCCTGTTGTGAAAGTCCCGGCGCGCTTGGGGGGCGGGCTTGTCCGCCCCTTTTCAAATAACAAAAACAGCTAAATAGCTAACCAAACCATCGTTGACGGAATAAGTAACAAGGTCTAAAACGAGCCCTCTTTACTCCGCAGAATCTCGATATGGACCTTCGCCAACTGCGCTATTTCATCGCCCTCACCGAGTACCGCAGCTTCGTCCACGCTGCCGAAGCCATGGGCATTACCCAGCCCGCGTTCAGCCGCGCCATCCAGGGCCTGGAGCAGGAGTTCGGCTGCGCCCTGGTCGATCGCGGCAACAAGACGCTGCAACCGACACCCGAGGGCCAGGTGGTGCTGCAACATGCACGACGCCTGGTTCAGGGGGCCGCACAACTGAGCAACGACGTGCTGCAGATGACCAAGCTCGACGCCGGCGAGCTGCATTTCGGCAGCGGCCCGGCCCTGGCCGCAAGGCTGGTGCCCGACGCCCTGCAGCAGTTCATCACCCGGCATCCGGGGATCCGCACCGAGCTGCAGGTGGACAACGCCGAACGCCTGGGCCAGGCCCTGCGCCGCGAGCAGATCGAGTTCTTCGTCGACGATATCCGCCCCTTCGAGGCCGACCCCAACTTCCATACTGAGCCGCTCAACCCGCGCCCCGGCCTGTTCTTCTGCCGCCCCGGCCATCCGCTGTTGGCCAAGGACAGCCTGTCGACCAACGACCTGTTCGCCTACCCCCTGGCCAGCGCCCTGCTCACCCCCGGTGTACGCAAGCGCCTGGCCAACCTCAGCGGACGCAGCGACTTCATCCCGCACCTGCAGACCGAACACCTGGCCGTGCTGCGCAGCGTAGTGCTGGCCAGCGATACCCTCGGCAGCGCCAGCGAGGAAGCCGTGGCCGAGGACCTGGCCGCCGGGCGCCTGGTACGCCTGCACTGGCGCAACCTGCCGCCGGGGCTGGAAGTGCTGAGCGTGCGTTGCGGGGTGATCAGCCGCAGCGGCTATCGCCTGTCACCGGCAGCACGGGCGATGATCGATACCCTGGTCAGCCTGGATGCGCAGCCATCTCCCGCAGCCTCGGCGCATCGAGGATCAGCACTTCGCCATAGCCCAGTTGCACCACCCCCGCCTGCTCCAGCGCCTTGAGGATCTGGTTGATGGTCTGGCGCGACAGCGACAGCATCAGCGCCAGTTGCTCCTGCGACAACTGCAGGCGCCATTGGGCAACATCGCGCTCGCCATAGCCTTCGGCGATCTGCAACAGCCGATGGGCCACACGCGGCCCCGCGGCCAGCAGGTGCTGCTGCTCAAGCGCGACGAACACCCAGCGCAACTTGTGGCTCATCAGCAACGCCAGGTCGCGCCAGTGCTGCGGATGCTCCGCCAACCAGTCGAGCAGCGCTGCCTGAGGGATCCACAACAGTTGCGTGACACCTTCGGCAAAGGCATCGTGGGTGCGTGGCTGGCCGTCGAACACGCTGATCTCGCCGAACCAGTAAGGCGGCTCGACCAACGTCAACAGCGCTTCCTTGCCCTCACGGCTGACCGCGCCGACGCGCATGGTGCCCTCCAGCACCGCATACAAACCGCAGGGCGGATCACCACGCTGGAACAGGCACTGTCCGGCCGCCAGCTCACGTGAACGCGCCAATGCCAGCAGGCTATCCTGAACTTGAGCGGGCAACTGCCGAAACCACTGGCCGTGGCTCAACTGCGCACGCCAGGCTTGGGGGTTGTCCATGACACCTCTTCTGAACGGACTCTGTCGGCCAGGCGACAGACGACGGCGGATGAACGGGGCAAGCTGTCGCTACCCCTGATGGAGGAACAACAATGAAAAACCTCGTCGAACACCTGAGTCAATACGCGGCCTATCATCGCGACCCGCGCAACATCGCCACGCACTTCGTCGGCATTCCACTGATCGTACTGGCGGTCAGCATCCTGCTGTCACGACCCGGCTGGCCTGTTGCCGGGGTCTGGCTGTCGCCGGCGCTGCTGGTGGCGGCAGCGTCGGTGTGGTTCTACCTGCGCCTGGACCTGCGCTTCGGGCTGGTGATGGGCGTATTGCTTGGGCTGTGCCTGTGGGCAGGCGAATGGCTGGCGCTGCAAAGCACCGGGCTGTGGCTGAGTGCCGGGCTCGGGGCCTTCGTGCTGGGCTGGATCATCCAGTTCGTCGGGCATGCCTACGAGGGCCGCAAGCCCGCCTTCGTCGACGATGTCAGCGGCTTGATCATCGGGCCACTGTTCGTGGTTGCAGAACTGGCGTTCATGCTTGGGCTGTGTGCCGGGCTGAGGCAGGCCGTGGAGGCCAATGCCGGACCTGTGGCGGTGCGCGGGAAGAAGGCGGCTGTGTAGACGCTGGAACAGTGCTGAATGTTTCGCGGGCAAGTCGC
>NZ_JABWRO010000200.1:0-4642 GCF_014268985.1 Pseudomonas sp. RW10S2
TAAGCGTCAGCTTACCGGGCTTTTTTTTGCGCATCGAATTCAGCGGCTGATTGATCGAGCGTCAATGCATTTTTATGGAGAGCTTCACAGAGAGCTCCAGGTCTGTGCTTATCTCAGCGGCAGGCGCAACCGCAGAGGGCACGGCATGATCAGCAGCATTCGGTAGCGCTTGGTTTATCCACAGAAGCACGACACCGCTGAGAATACGTGCGAGGGTACTCTTTGAAATTGTGACGAAGGCTTTGTGCATTTGGAGGTCCATTTCAGAAGTGGACACCCATTAAATAGCTCTCGAGGCCGTGCCACCACCACCCTGCGAAAATATGCTCAAGTCCCAGACTAGGACTTGAGGATTATCCACATAGATCCATCGACATCCTTTCCAGAGCCCGAGCTATTAGGCCTGGACGGACGCCTGTGCAGCATCTGCGTCACTACCGTGAGCGGTCCTCCACACAAGGTAGTCGGCCAATTTCTTGCTTCGCGACCATACGTATTGTCGGCAGGAAGCATTCACCATTGTCGGGCCGGCAACGGGCCTGAACCGGATGTCCCATAGATGCCTGAGTGAGTCTCTCGGGGACATCCCCAAGTAAGCAGCAATCTCGGGGCCAAGGATGTACCTCTGCCTGAACGTTTCAATCGCCTTCGGAGTAACTCGGTGCTGAGTGCAACGGCCAATTTTCGCAGGATTACTTTTAAGCAGCCCCAAGCGGACACACGCGTAGGCGACCTCCTCCTTGACCCCCAGTATCGCTGCTGCTTGGGAAACCGATAATCCGGAGAATTCAAAATCGCTTTCTCGGAAACGCTCCTGCATCCACAGTGCGAGATCAGTTGACCTCACTAACAACTGACCCAAGGCCGCTGACTCATCTTTATTGCTACGATAAGCCTGTAGGGCGCCGGATTTGATTGCCTGGAGCAATTCGACGAGACCTCCGCCTGCGGGCAGATAATGTTTGGCAGTGAAATTGATCGTTAGCATCCCCGATTCAGCTACCAGGTCGACATCACCCGGCATCAACTGATCAAGCGAATCTCTAGACACCAACCATGGGCTGCGACCCACCTGCTGCTCGCCAAAGAATTCGAGAAGGCCGCCCGAAAGGAGTTGGCGGACGCGCGTCATGCTGAGACCGAGGATCTTAGAAGCCCCGCTCAACGTGACCGCTGCATGTCTGTGATAAGACACCTCTTGAAGCTGCCCAAGGTGGACCACCCTCAGTAACCGCGAACCTCTCTTTTCCTCTCGGTGATCAACGAGCCCGCGCTGGCAAAGAGTAACCAGTGCGGCTCTCGATAGCCCCATCGCTTTAGCCCCGGTTTGAAGGGGTACCCATAGATGGTTTTCGACCGTCTGGTGGCTGAGGTACCGATTTCGATTCGACAACGGTGCCGCCCATTCTTCCAGTAGATAAGACTCAAATTCGTCGCGGACGAAGCTGAAGCAAGGGGAACTCAAACTATGATGGATATCTCGATAGATGGGACCAAAAGCGCTTGTCACCTTCCACTCTCCGGAACTGGAGTGAGCATGCTTGAGGTCGCCGAGCAACTGCCTGAATGCGCTGGGCCAGTCCATGAGAATCCTGGCTGCTGCATCTGCCAACGTCCTTGAGACGCCTACCGAGGAAATTTCTGGAACCTTCAGTTGCATCAAGGTTTGAGCTCGCGTGCGCCGAACAGCTAAACGCGCCGCAAGCTCATGCAGATCGTTGAAGGGTAGTCCTGAAAGTCCGCCAGCATTCGGCAAGGGCGGTGAGTAGAACGCATTCTCCAGCGCCGAGGACAGCCACTGGCACGGTTCGCTAGCTAACCGTGTGTATTCCTCAGCGCCGGGGCTAGCAAGCGAAAACCCGCATGCTTTGCATCTGTTATCGAGCATCGAGTTATGACAGGTTTTCAAACTGCAATGTGGGCAGCAGTTTAAGAGTTCCGTTCGGTGGGAAGTACACGAGGTGACCAAAGTGATTTCCCAAGTTTCCTTCCAGTAGCCTCCCTCAGCCAGGCACTGCGCGCAGAACCTGACACTGCGCACCGACCAAATCTTAAAAGGCCTGGTTATGGGTGAGCGAAGCTCCACTGCCGCCTCATGCCAACTCCGCGGTGTACCACAATGGCGGATCCACTCCTTAACGTCACAGTCATCCGCCTGCTTGAAAGCCCTGAGCGCGTCGTTACTGGTGAGCCCGTTAGCCAGGGCGAGCCGTTGCAAATAGCCTGAGAGGCTTTCGTCGTGATGAGGTCGAGGGTTAATTAGAAGACCAAACATTCCTACACATCCATGAAATCGAAGACATAAAGATCAGAGGAGTAGGGCCGGGCTACACCCAGCCCTCATCATGAGCACTAGTCCTCTTCAACTTTCGCGAACGGCTCGTCCATCCCAATCAGTGGCTGGAAATTGAAACTCCCACTGAAGGGGTTACGTTCCTCTGTGGCTCTGCTCCATACCTCATCCTCGAACGCCTCTGCGAGTACGGGTAGCTCAATTCCTGCTAAGCCACGACTTACGGCCAGCCAGACGGCTCGATCCACGATCTTGATGAGGTAATCAATCAAGCCATAGGAGGCTAGGTGAAAGCGTTTGATCATTGTTGGCTCAGTGAAACTCACCGTAGGAACAGGCAGTTCGCCCTGAATCGCCCCAAGAAGCATCACGAACTGGACTGAGGATTTGCCGGTCAAGGTGAAGCGGTCATAATCCACCGTGGCCGAAAACCTGCGGCGCAGTTGCTCGTTCGCTTTAAGTAAACGCTCAGTACGCTTCAGACCAAGCAAAACGAACGTGATGCTCGTATCGTTCATCAAGCTCTTGATCCAGTCTGCTGTCTCATAAGCGCCGTGTCGGTGATAGTCGACCAGGTGCTGTACCTCATCGAGCGCTACCACCTCCACACCGAGATTCTTCAAGAGCAGGACCACACGGGCAAATTTCACCTCGCCAGAATGTCCCCGCGCTGTTGCGAATGGATCCTTAAGCGCTGTAAGCATCGCTGCCGCGAGACTCTTCTTGGTGGGCGACGAAGGTATCTCTACAAACAAAACAGTCCGCTTTTCTGAATCAATGCTGCCGACATCCTCTAATGACCGAATGTATTCCATGATCAGAGTGCTTTTCCCTACGCCACTAGGGCCCTGGATCAGTAAACCGTTACTCGTCCCGGCGCGCCGACTATCGGCGTGCACCTCACTGAGACGGGTCAACGCTCGTACCGCCTGGGAGCTGTGGATAAACCTGTGTCGTAGCGAGAAGGTGAGCTTTGGCGACTCAGAGACATTCATGGTTTGTTACTCCCTGCAGGCGAACGGACCGAAACTTTGAAAGCAGCAGCGGGTGGTATGTGATCAATGGAATCGTCGGTCCATTCCATTTCGCCGAGTACTTTAGGAGGAGGCGCGATCTCGCTCTTGCGGCCTTCTTTATCAATTTTGGCTCGTGCAGCTTCGCGTCTCTGCCTGAGCTTCTGCGAAAGGCGAGCCTCTTCGACATCTTCCATGATTTCCTGATAGCACCGGTGAGTTGCTTCGAAGCTGGGTTGCTCACCGTTTTTTTCACGCAGCGCATTTTCTGCAGCCCTCCACAGCTCCCGGCTCTTGCCAACCATGCGCTCGTCTTTCGCTGGTACTTGAAAGAACAAGTTTCTGAAGCGATCGTGCACCCAAACGTGTCCGGCCTCGTCGCGATAACGAACGTTAACCTTCTCACCCTCTGCCAGACGCATGCGCAGTTCCGCGAGCTCCGTGGAGTGATAGAACAACTTTCCAACCTCGACTCCGTAATGGTGAACCTTCACCGAGCTGCGCTTGGCCAAGATGCATTCCAACGAATCTAGGTCGACGGGGAGAGAGATGACGTGATTCGCCTCGCTGGTCGCCCAGACCTGGGCAGGAGTCCGCATCGCTAGTCCCCGGTGCGGCGTTTGGTGATAACCATCCACGATCCATTTCACCAGCACCGCTTCCAGTTGGGGCAGAGTGAAGCAAGCATTCTTCTCGGAGTCGTAGTCACCACGTTGTTGAATATTCGAGAAGGTGGTTCCAGGTAGGTTATGAATCAGCCCCAGGTTCTGGGTACTGAAAAAACGTTCTACCGCACCTTTCTTCTGAGGAGCCCTGGAAGCGGGATACATAATCTCAATACCCAGTTCGTTGAACCCCATGATGAGATCACCAGCGTGAAATTCAGCTGCGTTGTCCGGAACGATCCGTGTCGGTAAGCCTCGGGCCCACCATTCATTCCGCACCTTAGGAAAGCGCGTGAGCAGCTCGGCTTTGGGACGAATAGCGCGCTCAATGACCCGAAGAACGGTCTCTGTGTTCGGCGCCGAGAGGTGAAGCAGATAGCCCATCACCATCCGGGAGAATCGATCCATGACAATCGTCAGGTAGGGGCGTCCGATACAGAGTCCCGTGGTTTCATCCACCAGCTGTACGTCTAGTTGAGTGTGATCAATCTCCCACCGCTCCAAGATCTCATGAACGCGCAGCATACCTATGGCCGTGCGATGTTTTTGCTTAGCGGCGTGTTTCCCTAGCCTAGCTTCATCAACTAAGTACGGATCCAGAGCTGCGATATACCTACGGACAGTCATCGCAGATGGAATTCTGTAGTGGTCAACTCATCCCGGACACGGTT
>NZ_JABWRO010000201.1:0-4636 GCF_014268985.1 Pseudomonas sp. RW10S2
GGCGGGCGGGCGGGGCGTGAAATATTTGCGTGGGGTTGTCAGTGCTGGCCTAATCGCGGGACGAGCCCGCTCCCACAGGTACAACGCCGTATTCAGTGGCGGCGCTGTACCTGCGGGGGCGCCGCGATCAGGCGGTCTTTTCGTCCAGGTGCAAGTACAGGTTGTCGATCAGCCGAGTGCTACCCAGATACGCCGCCCCCAGGATCACCAGGTCACGATCGTCGGCTTGCGCCGGTTTCAGGCTGACGGCATGACGCACTTCCAGGTAGTCCGGGCGGAACCCGGCGGCCGTCAGCTGCGCCTGGCCTTCAGCCAGCAGCGTCAGGTAATCACGCTGACCCCGCCGGACCGCCTCGGCCAACAGGCTCAGCACTTTGTATAGCATCGGTGCCGCAGCGCGTTGTTCAGCGCTCAGATAACCGTTGCGCGACGACAGCGCCAACCCATCCTCAGCCCGCACGGTCGGCTCGCCGATGATCTGGATCGGCATGTTCAGGTCTCGCACCATGGCGCGGATGACCGCCAGCTGCTGGTAGTCCTTTTCGCCGAACACGGCCAGATCCGGCTGGACCATGTTGAACAGCTTGCTGACCACCGTCGCCACACCCTCGAAGTGCCCGGGGCGGCTGGCGCCACACAGGCCTTCGGACAGTTGCGGCACGCTCACCCGGGTCTGCACGGTCATGCCGTCGGGGTACATCTCTTCGACAGTAGGCGCGAACAGCAGATGGCAACCGGCCTGCAACAGGGTTTCCTGATCGGCAGCGAGGGTGCGTGGGTATTTGTCGAGGTCTTCGCCTGCGCCGAACTGCAGCGGGTTGACGAAGATGCTGGCAACCACGAAGTCGGCGCGCTGGGCGGCCTTGGTCACCAGGGCGGCGTGGCCGCTGTGCAGGTTGCCCATGGTCGGGACGAAGGCGATACGCTTGCCTTCGCCCCGGGCGCGTGCCACGGCGGCGCGCAGTTCGCGGACAGTCTTGACGGTATTCATGCGCTGAACCCGTGTTCGGGGGCCGGGAAGCTCACATCTTTGACCTGCTTGACGTAGGCCGCCAGGGCGCTCTGGATATCGGGCTGGCCGGCCATGAAGTTCTTCACGAACTTCGGTACGCGGCCGCTGAGGGACAAGCCCAGCATGTCGTGCAGCACCAGTACCTGGCCATCGGTACCACTGCCGGCACCGATACCGATCACTGGAATGCTCACCGCCTGGGAAATCTCCGTGGCCAGCTCGCTGGGCACGCATTCGAGCAGCAGCATGGCGGCGCCAGCCTGCTCGAGGGCGATGGCATCGGCGCGCATCTGTTGCGCCTGGGCTTCCTGGCGACCCTGGACCTTGTAGCCACCGAGCACGTTGACGGTCTGCGGGGTCAGGCCCATGTGCGCGCACACCGGCACGCCGCGGTCGGCCAGCAGGCGGATGGTCTCGGCCAACCAGGCTGCACCCTCGACCTTGATCATGTGCGCACCGGCGCGCATCAGCTTGGCGCAGTTGACGAACGACTGCTCGAGCGTGGCATGGGCCATGAAGGGCAGGTCGGCCAGGATCAGTGCACCGTCGTTGCCGCGTTTGACGCAGGCGGTGTGGTAGGCCATGTCGTCGGTGGTGACGGGCAGGGTGCTGTCATGGCCCTGCAGGACCATGCCGAGCGAATCGCCAACCAGCAGCACCTCGACGCCGGCCTGGCTGGCGGCCTTGGCGAAGGTGGCGTCGTAGCAGGTCAGCATGGTGATTTTCTCACCCTTGGCCTTCAGGCCATGCAGGGTGGTCAGGGTTACTTCAGGCATGTAGCGAAATCCTCGTTCAGGCGCTGTGAAAAACGACTGCGTACAACGCGTGTATTCATCTTCCGGAGCGGCACATCATCGTGCGTGATGTTCGGGTCACAGGGCTGTCCGGGCCTAAATGGGTGTGATGCGGCATACGGGCGCCGCGGGACGCCTATAGTCGTGAGCGATGGGGGGGAAGTCAATGACCCTGTTACCGCATTGTTACGCTCAGGGTGTTACTGGCGTTACCGATGGCTGAAGCGTCCGGATTACAAGCGCTCCAGCCCGACGAACGGGCAGTCCTGGAGCAGTTGCGCGAGGCTGCGGCCATCGGCCAGATGGAAGTCTTCAGGGACCAGCTCGGCCAGCGGATAAAGCACGAAGGGACGGGCATGCAGGTGGTAATGCGGCACTTTCAGACGTGGCACATCAATGACCTGGTCGCCGAACAGCAGCACATCCAGGTCGAGTGTACGCGGGCCCCAGCGCTCCTTGCGCACCCGGCCCTGATCGTTCTCGATGCCTTGCAGGGCATCGAGCAGCGCCAGCGGCGCCAGCTCGGTGTCGAGCGCTGCGACCGCATTGGTGTAGCGGGGCTGGCCGGGCAGCAGGGAGTCACTGGTGTACAGCGCCGAAGCGGCCACCAGGTGCGTCCCGGCGATCTGGTCCAGCGCCTGGAGGGCGCTGCGCAGTTGCTCGGCGGGGGCGTCCAGGTTGCTGCCCAGGCCAATATAGGCGCGTACCGGCATGCTCAGTCGAAGGCCTCGTCGCCACCGGCCTTGCGCTTGCTATTGCTGCGCTTACGTTTGCGCGGGGCCGGCCCCGAACCTTCGTCACGGCTGCCCAGCTCGCGGATCATGTCGCGGCGTTCGCTGTCGTGGGCGTCCTGGTAGTCGGTCCACCACTGGCCGAGATCGTCGGTTTCCTCGCCGGCACTTTCGCGCAGCAGCAGGAAGTCGTAGCCGGCGCGGAAGCGCGGGTTGTCCAGGAGCATGTCGGCGCGTTTGCCGCTGCGCCGTGGCAGGCGCTCCTGCATGTCCCAGATCTCGCGGATCGGCAGGGTGAAGCGCTTGGGAATAGCAATGCGCTGGCACTGTTCGGCGATCAGGTCGTGGGCGGCTTCGTTCATTGCCGGGATCGGCGGCACGCCCTGGCTTTGCAGGTACAGGGCACGTGCTGGCAGGGCAGGCCACAGCAACGCGGCGAACAGGAAGGCCGGGGTCACCGGTTTGCCCTGCTTGACGCGCAGGTCGGTGTTGGCCAGCGCCTGGCTGATCAGGGTGTGGGTGTAGGTCGGGCGTTCATCCAGGGCGTGGGCGCTGGCCGGGAACAGGGGTTCGAACAACTCGAGGTCGACCAGCATTTCGAAGGCGATCGCCCCCTGGCCGGATAGGAACAGCTTGAGCACTTCCTCGAACAGGCGCGCCGGCGGGATTTCGCGCAGCAGCTTGGCCAGTTCGCGGATAGGCTGGACGGTGTGCTTCTCGATGCCGAAGTCGAGCTTGGCGGCGAAACGCACTGCGCGCAGCATGCGCACCGGGTCTTCCTGGTAACGGTGGGTCGGATCGCCGATCAGGCGCAGCAGGCGATTGCGGATATCGTGGACGCCATTGGCATAGTCCAGGACGCGCTCGCTGACCGGGTCGTAGTACAGGGCGTTGATGGTGAAGTCGCGACGCTGGGCATCGTCTTCGAGGGTGCCGTAGACGTTGTCACGCAGGATTCGCCCGCTGGCGTTGTGCGACGAACGGTGGCTGTCACCCTGGTCATCTTCGCTGTGATGAGCGCGGAAGGTGGCGACTTCGATGATTTCGCGGCCGAAATGGATGTGGACCAGCTTGAAGCGCCGGCCAATGATCCTGGCATTGCGGAATTCGGCACGCACCTGTTCGGGCGTGGCGCTGGTGGCGACATCGAAGTCCTTGGGGGTGATGCCCAGCAGGAGGTCGCGCACGCAGCCGCCGACCAGGTAGGCCTGGTAGCCGGCGCCCTGCAGGCGCTCGACGATGCTCACGGCGTGGCGGCTGAACTGGCTGCGCTGCAGCGAGTGCTGGCTCTTGTTGATCACTTCAGGCGTGGTGCGCCTGTGGTGTTGACCACGGATGGGAGGACGGAACGACTGGAACAGCTTCTTCAGCATGGGATGCACTGTTTGAAGGAATGTTCGGCCAAGACTAGGAGAATGGCCGCATGATGGCGGGGGATTCTAGCATTTACTGGCGGAATGGTGTAGGCGGTGCCGAAAGGCGATTAAGGCGGGGAGAAACGACATGGGGAGCCTAGGCTCCCCATCAAGTCGTTGCGTGCTCTTATTGTTTTTTTGTCGGGCTTCTTGTTTTTGTTGAGTGCCCTGTCCACACAGCTTGAAGCGTGTGGACGACCCCAAATTCAGGGGTGAAGAGCAAACGGATTGCTTTGGTCGCTGATGCTATGCTGATCAATCGATCCAACCAGTTCAGGCGCTGCTTTAGTGCAGTTTTTGTTGTTCTCTGCCTGGTTGTGGGGCAAGCCCCAAACACAACTCCTCTCCAAAAGAATCAGTTAGCTGCGCCTCCGCCGTCTTGTTCTTGTTATGCGTGAGCCGTTTCGTCTTGTTCTTATTCTGAGTAGCAGTGCTTGTTATTGTTCTTGTACGAAAGATATAGCAGGTGGCGTGCCAACTTTCGCAAACCCAATTAAATCAATGGGTTACGGGTTTTCGGGCCGCGCGCAAGGCGGGAAAATGTAGAAATTTCGTTACCGTATGCCTCGATTTGTTACGTCGCGGACGGTTGAGGTAACAGATTTTTCACGGTAACCGGGTGTTACCTGCTGAAGGGGCGGGGTGTGGTAGGGCTCACCGTGGGCAAGCCCCTGAACGCAAAGC
>NZ_JABWRO010000202.1:0-4553 GCF_014268985.1 Pseudomonas sp. RW10S2
CCCCTGCCTCATGCCAACTCAGTGCACGGGCAGCTCAACCCCTTCGAACAGTTCTTCCAGCTCCTGCTTGTTGTGGCACTGGATCGCCTTGGCCATCACTTCGCGGGTCAGGTGCGGCGCGAACTTCTCGATGAAATCGCACATGAAGCCACGCAGGAAAGTGCCACGGCGGAAGCCGATCTTGGTGATACTGGCTTCGAACAGCTCGCTCGCATCCAGGCACACCAGGTCGCTGTCGAGCTTCGGATCGACCGCCATCTTCGCGACGATGCCCACACCCAGGCCCAGGCGTACATAAGTCTTGATCACATCGGCGTCTGCGGCGGTGAACACCACCTTCGGAGTCAGGCCGCGATGGTTGAACGCTTCGTCGAGCTTGGAACGGCCCGTGAAACCGAACACGTAGGTGACGATGGGGTACTCGGCCACCGCTTCGAGGGTCAGCTTCGGCAACTTGGTCAGCGGGTGCCCCTGGGGCACCACCACGCAACGATTCCATTTGTAGCACGGCATCATGATCAGGTCGCCGAACAGCTCCAGTGCCTCGGTGGCGATGGCGAAATCGACAGTGCCGTCAGCGGCCATCTCGGCGATCTGCATTGGCGAGCCCTGGTGCATGTGCAGGGATACTTCAGGGTACTGCTTGATGAAGTTGCTGATCACAGGAGGCAGGGCATAGCGGGCCTGGGTGTGGGTGGTCGCGATGGACAGCGTGCCCTTCTTCTCGTTGGAGAACTCCTGGGCGATCTGCTTGATGCTTTCGACCTTGCGCAGGATCTCGCCAGCAGTGGTGATGATGCGCTCGCCCGCCGGGGTGACGCGGGTCAGGTGCTTGCCGCTGCGGGCGAAGACTTCGACGCCCAGTTCGTCCTCGAGGAGACGGATCTGCTTGCTGATCCCGGGCTGAGAGGTGTACAGGCTCTGCGCGGTCGCGGAGACGTTGAGGTCATGGTGCGCTACTTCCCAGATATAGCGCAGTTGTTGAAGCTTCATAGATTCCCCTCGAATCAGCGGTAGGTCACCGGCTGCTGGCAGCGACGATTTATAACTATATTAGTGGTAAGAGAAATAAATCTAGAACTATTTTGTTACACCCCAAGGAAAAGACCTACCGCTAGCTTCAGACTTTCCTACGCCCCAAATGCTGTGCCAACGGCACCATGTACACCGGCACCGGTGACAGTTGCAGCAGCCGTACCGCTGTGCGGCCAATCGGCACATCGACACCCGCGCCCTCGGCATGGCTGCCGAAGATCAACAGGTCGACCGCCAGGCGCTGGGCCTGCTCCAGAATCACTTGCGCAGGATCCCCCTGGCGCACCCGCACGGCCTTGATCACCGCCAGATCGGCCGCCTCGCCCAATTCCTCGCGAAAATTTTCCAGCACCCGCTGCTCGATGTTGGCCATCACCGTGTTGACCCCCTGGGAGTGCAGGCGGTCGAGGGTCTGCTCATCGAGATAACTTTGCAGTAACGACTCGGCGAACTGGCCCATGGGTTCGACGGCGTGGATCACGTACAACTCTGCGTTGAAGGTCCGCGCCAGGGCCAAGGCGTGTTGCATGACGAAGGGCGCGTAGACGCCGAGATCGGTGGCGTACAGCATGGAACGGATCATTCGGCCTCCTCCACTGCCACGGGGGCAGAGCAAGCTACAGCTTAGCAGTGCCGTGGAGAGCCGCTTCGCCGTCCGGCGCAGCGGCCAGCCATACGCTTCAGCCCGCGCAGTTGCGCCGGTCGATGAACGCCAGCGCCTGGTACAGCGCTTCCATCTTCGGCAAGTGGCAACCGGCCTCGCGGGCACGGGCCAGGGGTTCGCCGTAGATCACCTGCAACTCCAGCGGCCGCTGCTGAGCATGATCGTGGTACATGCTCGGCCAGTAGTCAGGCATCTGCTCGGTGACCCGGAACAGGTGCTCGGCATAGCCTTCCGGCAGTGGATGCCCGCAGGCCCGTGCGCCCTCGACCACTTCGGCCATCAGCCCGCGAATCAGCGCGCGGCTGTCGGGGTCGCCCATCAGAGGCGTCGTGCTGGCCTGCAGCAACACCGACAGGCCGTTGTACGGCACGTTCCACACCAGCTTCTGCCAGCGCGCCTGAACGAGGTTGTCCATCGGCTGCGAGTCGCCCCCCGCAGCGCGGAACAATTCGGCGCCCTCGGCGACAATGGCTGCACCGCGGTCGTCGCTGGGGCCGCTGTGGTAACCCAGGTTGACCGCGCCCAGTGCCTGGTGGCGGATCACCCCGGGCGCTTCGCGGTTCACACAGATAAAGCACAGCCCCCCGAGCAGGTGCATGTCGTCGCGCAACGCGCCACGCAACTGCTCCTCGACGCCCAGGCCATTCTGCAGCAACACCACCTTGGCACCGGGCGCTCCCGCCTGGACGATCAGCGGCGCCAACTCGGCGTTACTGGTGGCCTTGGTGCCGATCAGCAACCAGTCGCACTGCGGCATGTCACTGGCCGAGGCATAGGCCTGGACCTTCATCTGCAGCTCTCCGTGCACGGCGCTGTTCAGGGTCAGCCCCTGCTCATGCACCACGCCATATTCGCTGCGCAGCAGAAAGTGCACGTCAAAACCGGCACGCGCCAGCATCAGCCCATAGAAGCCACCGATGGCACCGCTACCGATGATGCCGATGCGTTTGTTACGAGGATCCATACCGCTCTCCTGTCGAAGCGATGACTGTCTGTCCGATTTTCTTACAGTGAATCAGCCGGTTTGCGATCCTTCACTATACTCAGGCCATGAAGGTCAAATAATCGACACGGAGTCGACGATGTGTGGATTTCTGCCTCACCCTGACGGGATTCCGGTCGAGCTGAATCTTCGCCCGTCTCCCAGCCTGTTCCGTCGGCACCTGCATACCCTGGGGCTTGGCGGCATCGCTTGCAACCATCCGCGTGCCTACCGTCGCGGCACTGCAGTGGAAGTGGTCATTCCTTCATTGGGCGCACAGGCACGCTATGCCGGTTATGTTGCCTGGTGCCAGCGGCTGGATGCTGGCTACCGCGTGGGCATCGCCTTCACCGACGACCAGGCGCTGTTCGGCGCACGCATGGGTGAGCAGGTTTGCCATATTCATCATTACTGCCAACTGCACCAGCAACATGACCTGCAGGGCGAACAGGCGCAGGCGTTGGCACAGCAGTGGATCGCCCAGCACGGCGCCGAATTCTCCGAAGCAGCGCTGCTGGGCGAACACCCCCTGATGTCGCCGCGCTCGGCGAGCCCACTGCGCGATCCTTGTATCGCGATCGGCCTGCAAGGCAGCTCGCGCACGGGCAAGTCACCTTTTCAGCGCTGACAGCCCCCTGCCCATTGTCGCGCCCGATGTAACGCGCTAAGGTTCGGCTCCCCGCTGCGAACAATCTGCTGCTGGGCCGCACGGGGTTTGCTGGCGGCCGGCACCCGTGACCTGACGAGTAACACGATGGCTGATTTACCGATCGATGACCTCAACGTTGCCTCCAACGAGACCCTGATCACCCCCGATCAGCTGAAGAAAGAGATTCCCCTCAGCGCCAAGGCCCTGCAGACCGTGACTGCCGGCCGTGAAGTGGTGCGCAACATCCTCGACGGCAAGGACCATCGCCTGTTCGTCGTGATCGGCCCCTGCTCGATCCACGACATCAAGGCTGCCCACGAGTACGCCGACCGTCTCAAGGTACTGGCCGAAGAAGTCTCCGACACTCTCTATCTGGTCATGCGCGTGTATTTCGAGAAGCCTCGTACCACCGTAGGCTGGAAAGGCTTGATCAACGACCCCTACCTGGATGACTCGTTCAAGATCCAGGACGGCCTGCACATTGGTCGCCAATTGCTGCTGGACCTGGCCGAGAAGGGCCTGCCGACCGCGACCGAAGCCCTCGACCCGATCTCCCCGCAATACCTGCAGGACCTGATCAGCTGGTCGGCCATCGGTGCCCGTACCACCGAATCCCAAACCCACCGTGAAATGGCCTCGGGCCTGTCTTCGGCGGTCGGCTTCAAGAACGGCACCGACGGCGGCCTGACCGTGGCGATCAACGCCCTGCAGTCGGTGTCCAAGCCCCACCGCTTCCTGGGTATCAACCAGGAAGGCGGCGTGTCGATCGTCACCACCAAAGGCAACGCCTACGGCCACGTGGTGCTGCGTGGCGGCAACGGCAAACCCAACTACGATTCGGTCAGCGTTGCCCTGTGCGAACAGGACCTGGCCAAGGCCAAGATCAAGGCCAACATCATGGTCGACTGCAGCCACGCCAACTCCAACAAGGACCCGGCGTTGCAGCCGCTGGTGATGGAGAACGTCGCCAACCAGATTCTGGAAGGCAACCAGTCGATCATCGGCCTGATGGTCGAAAGCCACCTGAACTGGGGCTGCCAGGCCATTCCGAAAAACCTTGAAGACCTGCAATACGGTGTTTCGGTGACCGACGCCTGCATCGATTGGGCCGCCACCGAGAAGAGCCTGCGCAGCATGCACGCCAAGCTCAAGGATGTGCTGCCCAAGCGCCAGCGCGGCTGATACGC
This sequence comes from Pseudomonas sp. RW10S2, assembly GCF_014268985.1. Taxonomy (NCBI): domain Bacteria; kingdom Pseudomonadati; phylum Pseudomonadota; class Gammaproteobacteria; order Pseudomonadales; family Pseudomonadaceae; genus Pseudomonas; species Pseudomonas sp. RW10S2. Next base: position 4,518 of record NZ_JABWRO010000202.1, read on the forward strand.
ACGCAAACGAAAACGCCGGGCAATTGCCCGGCGTTT
>NZ_JABWRO010000203.1:0-4540 GCF_014268985.1 Pseudomonas sp. RW10S2
CGGTATCTCTCGATACCGGCCTTTTCATTCACTTGGCCTGATAGATGATCCCTGGACTGCACTGAACCATCTGGTAATGATCCGGCAAGCCATTGAGCGCCTCCGAAGCCCCCAGGAACAGATATCCCCCTGGCTTGAGCGTTGCATGGATACGCATGAGGATGTCTTTCTTCACCTGCGCGGAGAAGTAGATCAACACATTGCGGCAGAACACGATGTCGAACTTGCCCAACGCCGCATAGCTGTCGAGCAGGTTGAACGAGCGGAACTCCACCCGACTGCGAATTGCCGGCTTAACCGCCCACCGCCCCGGCCCTTTCGGGTCGAAGTAGCGCTGCAGGCGCTCCTGCGACAAGCCGCGGGCAATCGCCAGGCTATCGTACTCACCCGTCTTGCAGTTATTGAGCATGGCACCGGAAAGATCGGTGGCGACGATCTGCGCCCCCATCTTCAACTGGCCCAGGTTGCTGCGCTCGAACTCATCGATAGCCATCGAGATCGAATACGGCTCCTGCCCCGACGAGCAGGCCGCCGACCACATGCGCAGGCGCTGGCCAGGGTTGGCGCGGATGAACTCGGGAATCACCTTGTTCTTCAGCACTTCGAACGGATAGGTGTCGCGAAACCACAAGGTCTCGTTGGTGGTCATGGCGTCGACCACCTGCTCGCGCAGGCCACTGCGGGGCTGGGTCTGGATGCGCTGGACCAGCTCACCCAGGCTCTTGATGCCCTGCTGCTCCATCAGCTTGTTGAGACGGCTGGACACCAGATACTGCTTATTTTCGCCCAGCAGGATGCCACAGGCTTTCTCCAGGAAGACCCGGAACTGTTCGAAATCCAAATTACCCGTAGACAATGCTGCCGCCTCTTTTCAATCACTTGCGCCGGGGCTCGCCCCGGCCGTTTCAATGCGTTGCCTTGATCCGATCGACCACGCGCTGGGCCAGGTCGTCCGGCTTGAACTTGGCCAGGAAGTCGTCAGCGCCGACCTTCTTGACCATCGCCTGGTTGAACACGCCCGACAGCGAAGTATGCAGGACGATGTGCAATTTTTGCATGCGCGGATCGTTACGAATCTCGGCGGTGAGGGTATAGCCGTCCATTTCCGGCATTTCAATGTCGGAGATCATCATCAGGAACTCTTCTTCCGGCCGCTTGCCCTCATCCACCAGCTTGCGCAGGTAGTCCAGCGCCTGGCGGCCGTCGTTGAGCGCCACCACCTCCACGCCCACGGTCTGCAGGCAACGGCTGACCTGCTTGCGCGCCACCGACGAATCGTCGACGGTCAGCACCCGCAGCAACACGGCCTTGTCCTGCACCTCGGCATCGACCACGCCGGCGGAAACCGACTCCGAGGACGGTGCCACTTCCGCGAGCACCTTCTCGACGTCGACGATCTCGACCATGCGGTTGTCTACCCGGGTGACCGCCGTCAGGTAGTGATCGCGCCCGGTACCCTTGGGTGGTGGATGGATCTCTTCCCAGTTCATGTTGACGATGCGCTCGACCGAGTGCACCAGGAAACCCTGGGTCTTGGTGTTGTACTCGGTAATGATCACGAAACTGTTACGGGTCTCTTCTTTCAGGCCCGGTAGCCCCGTCGCCATCGACAGGTCGAGGATGGGGATGGTTGCCCCACGAATGTTCGCTACACCGCGCACCACCGGATGGGACTTGGGCAACAGGGTCAGCTCCGGGCACTGCAGCACCTCACGGACCTTGAACACATTGATGCCATAGAGTTGATCGCCATTGAGACGGAACAACAGCAGCTCGAGGCGATTCTGTCCAACCAGTTGCGTGCGCTGGTTGACCGAATCCATAACGCCAGCCATGCCAGACTCCTTCTATTTTTCTGCTCGCTTGCCAACAAGTCGGCACGGGCTTTGCTTTTTTGAGCGTATGTACACGAAAACGACATTTTTCCGACGACTGACGCGCCTGCTGGCCATCCCCCTGGCCATTGCATGCCTGCTCGCATCCGGCGCTCGCACGCTGGCGGATTCGTTTACCTTGCCTGAACAGCTTATCGGTGTCACCCAAGGGTTTCTTGAATTCACCGTCGAAGACTACATGACGCGCACCCAGACCGTGGGACGTTATGACATCCAGGTCAACAATCTCGACCCACGCCTGCGCATGCCGGTGTGCAGCCAGCAACTGGACGCCTCGCTGGAAAGCCCGGCACAGCCGCTTGGGCGAGTGACGGTGCGGGTACGTTGCGACGGCACCTCGCCCTGGACGGTATTCGTGCCGGCACAGGTGAAGCTGTTCCGCGACGTGGTGGTCATGACCCGCCCACTCAAGCGCGAAAGCGTGATCACTGAAGGTGACGTGGCTCTGCGCGAGCGTGACGTCAGCACCCTGGGCCAGGGCTTTCTGAGCGAACTCGACCAGGCCGTGGGCATGAAACTGCTGCGCCCGACCATCCTCGACCAGGTCCTGACGTTGCAGCAACTGGAACAAGCGGACGTGATTCGCAAGGGCGATCACGTGGTGATCACCGCCCGCAGTGGCGGCCTGAGCGTACGCATGCCAGGCGAAGCCCTGAGCAAGGGCGGCCTGACCGAACAGATCCGCGTGCGCAATCTCAACTCCCAGCGCGTGGTCAAGGCCACGGTGGTCGGGCCGGGCCAGGTCGAAGTGGCGATGTAGGAAGGATGTAAAAGGCACCGGCGGTTCATCGCCGACGAAATAATGCAGGACCCCGGGACTGGCGGCGAGGAACCGCTTTTCCTAAACTGTGTCAGAAATCGGGATATGCGGGTTTGCTGACGGACGGCAGAACATTTGTGCCTAAAGTTTGTTTCGGGTTGGCCGAAACAAAGGCAAGCGTCCTATTCACCCAGAGGTTTCTGATCATGGTCATCGACTTCAGTCGTTTGAATAACTCTCCGTCCATCACGGGCGGCGTTCGCGGCAATGCCGCATCGGGCAACACCGAAAAAACCGGTGGTGCCAGCGATGCAGGCAAGCCTGCCAGCGTTAGCGGAGAGGCGGTACACCTCAGTCAAGAGGCCCAGCAGTTGCAGAAGATCAGCGACAAGCTGCGCGATCAACCAGCAGTCGACAGCGCCCGCGTGGCCCAGTTGAAGCAGGCGATCGCCGACGGCAGCTACCAGGTCGATGCCGGCCGGATCGCCAGCAAACTGCTTGATTTCGAAGCTCAGCGCTAACCTTACGGTGCGCTGACTTCCAGGACGCCAGAGCCAAGAGCCAGCCATGCACGACACCACACTGCTGCAACTGATCGAAGACGACATCGCGCCGACCCAGGAACTGCTCGACCTCCTCCAGAAGGAAACGGTCGCCCTGCACGGTCGGGACATGCAGGTGCTGGAGACCATCCTCGCCCGCAAGCAATCGCTGATCGTCTTGCTCGAGCAGCAGGGCATGCGGCGCAATCACCTGCTCAACGGGCTCGGCCTCAGCGCCGACCGGGCAGGTGTGCAGGCCGTTGCTGCGCAATCGCCAAACGGCGAGATCATCCTGCAGCAACTCGATGTGCTGACCCAGTTGATGGATACCTGCCAGAAGGTCAACGAGACCAATGGCCGGGTTATCCAGGTGCAGCAGCACGCCACGGCCAACCAGATCAGAATCCTCAACGGCGGCGACTCCCCGTCGCTGTACGACAGCCGTGGTACCACCTCCCCCATGGACAAGCCCCGGGCGATCAGCCAGGTGTGATTATTCCTATTCAAGGCACGGAACATACTGGCAAAATGCCGTTACTTGCGTGTGTCGTTTTTGCCTGGAGATTGATTACCCGTGTTCAATGAGTCCGATGCTCCTCAGCCACCAAAAGTGCTGACCACTCCTCTGGAGATTTCGGCGAACCTGCGCCAGCTGATGGAAAGCCACGATCCGCTGATCATCAGCTTCCATGAACGCAGCCAGCGCTTCCAGAGTTACGTGGTACAGGTGGACCGGGACGCCAACGTTCTGGCACTGGACGAAATGATCCCGCGTGACGGCGAGAAGTTCATCGAGAACGGCGAACCCTTCCGCGTCGAAGGTTTCCACGATGGCGTACGCATTGCCTGGGAGTGCAACACTGCGCTGGCCATCGGCGAAGTCGATGGCCACCGCTGCTACCGCGGCACTCTGCCCACCGAAATGACCTACCATCAGCGTCGCAACGCCTTCCGCGCTGCGCTGAAACTGTCGCAACTGGTCGACATCATCCTCGACGGCACCCACCTCAAGGGCAACGGCGCGCTGCGCGGCAAGCTGCTGGACGTGTCCGCCACGGGCTGCAAGCTGCGCTTCGATGGCAACGTCGAAGAGCGCCTGCAACTGGGCCAGGTGTATGAGCGCTTCAAGGCCGCAAACCCGCTGGGCCTGAGCGACGTGATGGTGGAGCTGCGTCACCTGCACTTCGAAGAGCGCATCAATACCACCTTCGCCGGCGTGCGTTTCCACAACCTCAACGGCCAGAACCAGCGCAAGATCGAGAGTTTCGTGTACCAGCTGCAGCGTGAAGCGCGGCGGTTCGATAAAGACGACTACTGATCGCCCCTTGAAAGACATCGACGCC
>NZ_JABWRO010000204.1:0-4368 GCF_014268985.1 Pseudomonas sp. RW10S2
CCCCCCCCCGGGGGGGGGGGGGGGGGGGCGAGCGCACAAGTGCCTTGCGCGCGGCACGGCGATCGGTGTCCGCTGATGCGGGCAACGTTTCGATGACGCCCCGCCGCATCGGCGGAGCATGTGGGGCTACGCCCAGGCTTGCTGCGGCAGGTTGTGCAAAAGCGTGCTGTCCCCGACGCTGGCGGTTCATCGCCTGTACGTCACGCAGGACGGTTCACCGACACACCCGCCCGGCCGAGCTTATGGAGCTTCCACGTCACGCCTCAAGCACGAGGCCGCAAGCTGCGGCAGGGGCGCTCCCGCCTTGTCGCTGGGGTCTTGGCCTTGCCGCATCAGGGCACAAGCCGGTGAAGCCATCACGCGGGGATGTCGAGTCGGTCATGTCTCCTTTCGGGAACGGTCGGCCTGTACGTCCTTGGTCTGTTGTGAATCCTGGCGAGGACACGGCTGCGCCTTGGGCTTCATGGCCGCAACCTTCCAGCGCAAACAATTTCCCCGCCGCTGCGCGGCTTCCTCGCGGGACAAATTCTTTGCGCTTGCAGGTTCTCCACGCTGCTGCGACCGCTGCGCGGTGCGGCCCGCCCATCCCCCGCCGGCCGGATCACAACAAGGACGCACTGGCGCGATCTTGTTCAACCCGAAAGGAAAATCATCATGGCTAACATCGGCACCTTCACCGCAGACAAAGACGGTTTCACCGGCACGCTCCGCACCCTGACGCTCAACGTCAAGGTCAAGCTGGTTTCCAACGACAAGGGCAACAACGAGAACGCCCCCGACTTCCGCTTGCAGGCGGCAAGCCACGACATCGGTGCGGCGTGGAAGAAGACCAGCGAAGCCGGACGGGATTACCTGTCCGTGACCGTGGACGATCCTTCGTTCCCGGCAACGGTCTATGCCCGCCTGATCGAAGGCGAGGACGGCACGCACGACCTGATCTGGTCGCGCAGCAAGCCTCAAGCGGCCTGACGGCCGCCACCGCGCCCCGTCCATTGCGGCGGGGCGCAGTGCTGCTAGTCGCAGCGCCGCGCGCGCCTACGGCGCGTCGCGCTTCTTCAAGATTGCCTCCAGCTCCTGGCGTACCTGCGCCAGAAGCTGATCGGCCTTGTGCGGGCTGTCGCCGGCGTAGGCCAGGGTCAGCAACGTGAGGGGATGCACTTCCATGACCTCGCACAGCTCGGTCAGTTTGTGCAGGGTCGGGCTTTTCAGGTCGCGTTCCAGTGAACTCATATAGGTGCGGCTCGACACGTCAGAAAACGCTTCCTGGCTCAAGCCGCGCGCTTTTCTGACCGTCCGTATTGCCGTTGCCAATGAGTTTTTAGCCGCCACCAATGGTTTTCCCTATAAAACCAAGATGACAACCTATTGCGCCCTATAGGGCTACAATCTATAGTGTTCAATTGGTGTTGTTGTTTTCCGTATTTGTGCCTTTAAGGAAATCCGCATCTGAGGATTTCGCCAGAACCGGGGAGCCGCATTCGTGTCTTTCCTGACATCCACAATTCCGCATTTGCGTTTCTGTGCATGTACGGATTCGAGAGCTTGCGCATTCGTGCTTGCGCACGAATGCGCATATCCGTCTTGGCGGTTCCGTGCTTCGACTGAAAGGTGTGTTCGTGCATTCGCAGATGCGTTGGATTTCTGCCCATGACCCAGCCGTTCACCACCGCCGACGAACGCGCACGCCTGCTCGCCAACGGCGCGGCGCGCGCCGCCGGCCAGAGCATCGACCCGTTGCCAGTGGTGCGACTGTTCACGCCGGATGCGCATGCGACCTGGTTGCTGGCCGCGCTCGACCCAGCCGATGGCGATACCGCGTGGGGGCTGATCGACCTCGGCATTGGCGTGCCGGCACTGGGGACGGTCAGGTTATCCGACCTGGCCAGCATCGTCGGGCCGCAGCAGCGGCCCATCCTGCGTGACCTGTATTTCCGCGCCTCGCGGCCGTTATCGGAATACGCCTGGCTGGCGCAGCGCGATGGTTCGATCCCCGACTGACGAACAGCCTGCTCCCTGCGGCGGGCCATCCAGACACAGGCCGTTGCGGCGCACTGTGTCTTTCTCAGTCTGGCTCAAGACGGCTGGGGTCTGAATCGGCACTCTTGCACCAAGAGGGTGCAACATGACCCAGAAAGACATGATGTGTGGCGCGGGCTGCGGCACGGTGTCAGTGCCGCGCCCCATTTCCGGGATGCGCGGTCGTCGCACTCGGACGAACCTCGCAAGATTTCGGAGCCAATCGGTCTTGACTACTGCCAGCTTAGCCCTCCTTGATGACGGTTTTCGGATAACGCAGTAGCTCCTGTCTTCGACGCCCATAGCGACGTTCCTGTTCAACAGGAGGTTGCCTCATGGCTGATCGAAGCGCCGAGTCCTGGTATCCAACCGCCGCGTATCTCTACGTGCTGCACCTTGACGGCCCCGCGCTGGCGTGGGAGTACCTGCGCCGCCATCCCGAATACCGGCGCGACTGGCTACGCCGTCGCAGCAGGCCGGATGCGGCGCACGCGTGGGGGCTTCGCCTGCTGGAAGACCCGGCGCTGGACGCGCGCGACGCGCATCCAGCCTGGTTCCCCGACCATGACGCCGTGCTCCAGCTCTACCCGGACGCCGACCCGCCACCCGATGCCGACGCCTTCGAGTTCTGGCGCATCCCGGGCCACAAGCATCTGATCCACGATGGCAAGCGCTTGGTGCTGGTGGCACGATGGCCTGGCTGCTGTGTGCGGCTGGCACTGGCACCGGGCCTGGCCGATGGCATGGCCTATCTCTATGCCGTCCGCGCGTGTGCTGCCCGCTGCGGGCGCTACCACACGATGGCGGCCGAGCTGGACAAGCTGGCCGTGGTCGCCGAGACCGCGCCTGCGGCAGCGGCCCGCTCTCGGCCCACGCCTGCCGCGCTGCTGGAGTTGCACACGCTCCAGGCACTTGACGCGACCCTGGCGGGCGCATCCTTGCGCGAAACAGCCGCTGGGCTGTTCGGCGCCGAAGCCGTCGCCGGCGGCTGGTACGCCGACGGCGGACTGCGTTCGCGCGTGCGCCGCTTGGTGCAGCGCGGCCGATTGCTGATGCGCGGCGGCTATCGCCGTCTGGCACAGCTCGAATGACCTGGGGAGGGTCGCTTTGCCTTCACTGCAAAACGACCCTCTGCGCTCCGCGCCTCTTTCTTGAGACTGCCTCCATCCGGTCGCGTTGTGTGGCCGGGCGTTCCTGACCGATGGAGGTTCTCACCATGCGACCCGCTCCCTTGCAACCTGCCGCCGCTCCCGCGCCGGCGCAGCCTCAACGCTATCTCACCAATGATGAGGCCGCCGACTACCTGCGCCTCTCGCCGCGTACGCTGGAGAAACAGCGCGTGATCGGCAACGGGCCGAAGTTCCGCAAGTTCGGCCGGCGCGTCATGTACGCGGTGTCCGACCTTGATGCCTGGGCCGACCAGCGCAGCTACGAAACCACGTCCGACCCGGAATACGCCGAGCACCACTCGGCCGACAGCCGTGCGCGCTGATCGGTGGCTCGCCGGTGGCCATCGCCCTGTCCAACCCATCGCGGGAGCGGGAACAGCTCGATCTGTTCCGCGCCTTGCCGGGCGACATGGCGCCGCGCGACAGCCAGGACCTGATGGCCTTTCCATTTTTCTCGCTGGCGAAATCGCGGCGCACGGCGCCGATCGACTTTCGCAGCGGCAACATCACGATACGCGTGGAAGGGACACTGGAGCACGGCATCGCCACCATCTGGGATGCGGACATCCTGATCTGGGCCGCTTCGCAAATCGTGGAAGCGCGCGATGCGGGTATTCGTCCATCGCGCCTGATGCAGGCAACGCCCTACGAGATCCTGCGCTTCATCGGGCGCGGAACGTCGCTGCACGACTACCAACGCCTCAAGGCTGCGCTGGATCGCTTGCAGTCGACCACTGTGGCCACGTCCATCCGAGAGACGACCGGACGACGGCTGCACCGCTTTTCTTGGATCAACGAGTGGAAAGAGCTGGCCGACGCCCGCGGCACGCCGCTGGGCATCGAGCTGATCCTGCCGGACTGGTTCTACGCGGGCGTGCTCGACGCGGCGCTGGTACTCACCATCGACCCGGCGTATTTCCGACTCACGGGCGGCATCGAGCGATGGCTGTATCGGCTGGTGCGCAAGCATGGCGGTCGACAGGAAGCCGGCTGGCAGTTCGACTTCCGACATCTGTATCGCAAGTCTGGCAGCAGCTCGCGGTTTTCGGATTTCGCCTACGACCTGCGCGTTTTGGTGGCGCGGCAATCACTGCCAGGCTACGTCCTGAGCATCGAACGAATGCCGGGCGACCGTACGGAGTTATTGACCTTCCGACCCCCCCCCCCCCCCCCGCCCGGGGGG
>NZ_JABWRO010000205.1:0-4358 GCF_014268985.1 Pseudomonas sp. RW10S2
AACGCCCTCACCGCTGGCAAGTGACCCACCCCGCCAGGCGCCACCCACGGCGCCTGGTCAAATTTTGCTCAGGTATTCAGCGATGAACAACAGCAGCGTGGTCACCCTGGTGATCCAGCACAAAGTCCGGGCCGATGCCCTGGCGCACTACGAGACCTGGTTGCGTCGTACCGTCGGTGTTGCCCGCCGCCAGCCTGGTCATCTGGACGTGAACGTGATTCGTCCGGATGACAATGGCGGCCAGTTCACCACCGTGGTGCGTTTTGCCGATGCAGGGCAACTGCGTGCCTGGGTCGATTCACCGGAGCGCCAGCGCCTGGTCGCCGAAGTGCTGCCGCTGCTGGAAGAGGGTGACCAGACCCGTATCCACGACGATCCGGAGTTCTGGTTCACCCCGTCCAGCACGCCAGCCACACAGCCTGCGCGCTGGAAGCAGGCGGTGCTCACTTATCTGGTGATCTGCCCGATGACCCTGCTGGTGCCCCAGTTGCTGGCGCCGCTGTTCGCAAAGGTGCCGCCGCTGGGCGGGCCGTTGGCCAGCAACTTGCTGGTCAACCTGTGCGTCATCCTCCCGGTGGTGTTCTTCATCATGCCGTGGGTGACGCGCCGCTGCGCCGGATGGCTGCGCCGTTGAGCGCACGCCTGACGATCCAGTGCTAGCGTTCAATCGCCTGCCGATCACCCCTCCGGACGGAGAGCACCATGAACCAGGATCCCACCGACAAGAGCCGCCGCCGTTTCCTCGCCAACAGCACCCTGCTCGGTGCGGCCGGCGCGCTCTGGTCCGCACTGCCCTTCACCGATTCCGCCCATGCCGACATTTCAGGAGATCCCATGACCGCAGACCTCATTCTGTTCAACGGCAAGCTGCACACCGTCGACCGTGAAAACCCCACAGCTACCGCCGTGGCCATCAAGGACGGGCGCTTCGTCGCCGTGGGCAGCGATGCCGAGGCCATGGCCCACAAGGGCAACAGCACGCAGATCATCGACTTGAAGCAGCGCACGGTGATCCCCGGCCTGAACGACTCGCACCTGCACCTGATCCGCGGCGGCCTGAACTACAACCTCGAGCTGCGCTGGGAAGGCGTGCCATCGTTGGCCGACGCCCTGCGCATGCTCAAGGAGCAGGCCTTGCGCACACCCACGCCGCAATGGGTACGGGTGGTGGGTGGCTGGAACGAATTCCAGTTCGCCGAAAAGCGCATGCCCACCCTCGAAGAAATCAACCAGGCAGCGCCTGACACGCCGGTGTTCATCCTGCACTTGTATGACCGGGCGCTGCTCAACCGCGCCGCATTGCGTGCCGTCGGCTACACCAAGGACACGCCCAATCCGCCCGGTGGCGAAATCCAGCGTGACAAGTTCGGCAACCCGACCGGCATGCTCATCGCCCGCCCCAACGCGACCATCCTCTACGCCACCCTGGCCAAGGGGCCGAAGTTGCCGCTGGAGTACCAGGTCAACTCGACCCGCCAGTTCATGCGTGAGCTCAACCGTCTCGGGCTGACCAGCGCCATTGATGCCGGTGGCGGCTACCAGAATTTCCCGGATGACTATTCGGTGATCCAGCAGCTGGCCGACAACGACCAACTGACCGTGCGCATCGCCTACAACCTGTTCACCCAGAAACCCAAGGAAGAACTGGACGACTTCAAGAAGTGGACTTCAAGCGTCAAGGTCCACAGCGGCACCGACTTCCTGCGCCATAACGGTGCTGGCGAGATGCTGGTGTTCTCCGCCGCCGACTTCGAGGACTTCCTCGAGCCGCGTCCGGACCTGCCGCAGACCATGGAAGAGGAACTCGAACCGGTGATCCGTCACCTGGTCGAGCAGCGCTGGCCGTTCCGTCTGCATGCCACCTACGACGAGTCCATCTCGCGCATGCTCGATGTGTTCGAGAAGGTCAACCGCGATATCCCGTTCAACAACCTGCCGTGGTTCTTCGACCACGCCGAAACCATCTCGCCGAAGAACATCGAGCGGGTGCGGGCGTTGAATGGCGGGATTGCCATCCAGGACCGCATGGCCTTCCAGGGTGAGTATTTCGTCGACCGCTACGGCGCCAAGGCTGCAGAGAAAACCCCGCCGATCCAGCGCATGCTCGCCGAGGGCGTGCCGGTGGGTGCTGGCACCGATGCCACCCGGGTGTCGAGCTACAACCCCTGGACCTCGCTGTACTGGATGGTCAGCGGCAAGACCGTCGGCGGCCTGGAGCTGTACCCGGAAGGCCTGAGTCGCGCCACGGCGCTCGAGCTGTTCACCCATGGCAGTGCCTGGTTCTCCAGCGAGCAGGGCAAGAAGGGGCAGATCAAGGTCGGGCAGTTGGCTGACCTGGCGGCGCTGTCGCTGGACTTCTTCAGCGTCGAGGAAGAGGCGATCAAGAGCATCGAGTCGGTGCTGACGGTGGTGGATGGCAAGGTGGTGTACGGCGCGGCGGAGTTCGACAAGCTCGGCCCGGCGCAGATTCCGGTGGTGCCCGAGTGGTCGCCGGTGGCCAAGGTGCCGGGCCACTGGCGGGCCGGTGCGCCGCTGGCTGCGGCGGTACACCAGTGCGTCGGGCCGTGCGGGGTGCATGCGCACAGCCATGAGAAGGCTCGGCATTCGAGCGTGCCGGTGAGCGACTATCAGGGCTTCTGGGGAGCGCTGGGCTGCTCCTGCTTCGCGTTCTGACGCTCAAGCCATATCGCTGACCGCAAACTCCTCGGCCAGATGGTCGATCAGCGAGCGCACCGAAGGCAGCAGCCCGCGCCGCGACGGGAAGATCGCATGGACGATCCCGCAGCGCGGCTGCCACGCCGGCAACATCTCCACCAGGCGCCCCTGGGCCAGGTCCTCGCGCACCGCCACCCGCGGCAAGTGCGCGATGCCCACCCCCGCCACCACGAAATGCCGCAGCGCGAACAGATCATCGGTGACCATGCGCGGCGTGTGCGCGATCACCAGCTTGCGCGCCATGTCCTCCCCCTGAAACAGCTCCCATTGATACTTCTGCTGCGCCGCGCCCCAGTGCAGGCTCGGCAGCGTGCTCAACATCTGCGGTTCGAAACCCTCGGGCAACTGGGCGAGAAACGATGGATGGCCCACCAGGCATTGGGTGCTGTTGCTCAGCACCTTCATCACCATGTCGGTGTTCTCCAGCGGCGGGAAGCGCACCCGTAGCGCCACATCGAAGCCTTCATGCAACAGGTCGACGCGACGGTTGGTGCTTTCGATGAACAGCTCCACTTGTGGGTACTTGAGCATGTAGCGCGTGAGCATCGGCCCGACCCACGAGTTGAGCAGGGTAGTGGGGCAACTGATACGCACCAGGCCACGTGGTTCGCTGCGGTTGCGTTCGATGATCTCTGCCGCGCCCTCGGCTTCCACACGCATGGCCAGGCAACGGTTGTAGTAGGCCTGGCCGATCTCGGTCAGCGAACAGTGGCGGCTGGTACGGTGCAGCAGGCGAACGCCAAGACGGTCTTCCAGGTCGGCGATGCGCCGGCTGAGTTTCGACTTGGGCATGTCCAGCGCCCGGCCCGCCGGGGCGAAGCCGCCATGCTCGACGACCTGGGTGAAGAAATAGAGGGAATTCAGGTCTTCCAAGATCGTTCTCCAGATAGAACGCTACAGACAATTTTTGCAGTCTACCGCATCAAAGGTGATGTTTTTAATCTGTACTCATCAACGCGCACTACCCCACCTACCGCACATCGAAGACACATTTGGGAGTACAGACCATGAGCCAATTCACCTACAACCGCCTGAACAAAGACGACGCCGCCGTACTGCTGGTGGACCACCAGGCAGGCCTGCTGTCGCTGGTCCGCGACATCGAGCCGGACAAGTTCAAGAACAACGTGCTGGCGCTGGCCGACCTGGCCAAGTTCTTCAACCTGCCGACCATCCTCACCACCAGCTTCGAGCAAGGCCCCAACGGCCCGCTGGTGCCAGAGCTCAAGGCGCTGTTCCCGGACGCGCCCTACATCGCCCGCCCTGGCCAGATCAATGCCTGGGACAACGAGGACTTCGTCAAGGCGGTGAAGGCCACCGGCAAGAAGCAACTGATCATCGCCGGTGTGGTAACTGAAGTGTGTGTGGCCTTCCCGGCGCTGTCGGCCCTGGCCGAAGACTTCGAAGTGTTCGTGGTGGCCGATGCCTCCGGCACTTTCAACGAGATGACCCGCGACGCCGCCTGGCGCCGGATGGAAGCTGCCGGCGCGCAACTGATGACCTGGTTCGGCGTGGCCTGCGAGCTGCACCGCGACTGGCGCAACGATGTCGAAGGGCTGGCCGCGCTGTGCTCCAACCACATCCCGGACTATCGCAACCTGATCACCAGCTACAACGCCCTCACCGCTGGCAAGTGACCCACC
>NZ_JABWRO010000206.1:0-4079 GCF_014268985.1 Pseudomonas sp. RW10S2
ACGCCATCGTCGGCAACATAACGACACCATGTCCCCTTCGCCTTGCCCGTTGTATACTTCTCGGCTTTCCCGAATTAATGCCTAAGGGTCCCCCCGCGCATGGATAAGACCTACCAGCCGCACGCCATCGAAACTTCCTGGTACAACACCTGGGAGTCCGAGAACTATTTCGCCCCGCAAGGTGCAGGCGAGTCCTACACCATCATGATCCCACCGCCGAACGTGACCGGCAGCCTGCACATGGGTCATGGGTTCAACAACGCGATCATGGACGCCCTGATCCGCTTCCGCCGCATGCAGGGGCGCGACACCCTGTGGCAGCCAGGCACCGACCACGCCGGCATCGCCACGCAGATGCTGGTAGAACGCCAGCTCGAGGCGAAAGGCCAGAACCGTCACGACCTGGGCCGCGAAAAGTTCCTGGAGAAGGTCTGGGAGTGGAAGGATCAATCCGGTGGCAACATCAGCCGCCAGATCCGTCGCCTGGGTTCGTCGGTCGACTGGAGCCGCGAACGCTTCACCATGGATGACGGCCTGTCCGAGGCAGTCAAGGAAGCCTTCGTGCGCCTGCACGAGGACGGCCTGATCTACCGCGGCAAGCGCCTGGTCAACTGGGACACCAAGCTGCACACCGCGATTTCCGACCTCGAAGTGGAAAACCACGACGAGAAAGGCCACCTGTGGAACCTGCGCTACCCGCTGGCCGATGGCGCCACCACGGCTGAAGGCAAGGACCACCTGGTCGTCGCCACCACCCGTCCGGAAACCCTGCTCGGTGACGTCGCCGTTGCCGTCAACCCGACCGACGAGCGCTATCAGGCGCTGATCGGCAAGTTCGTCGAACTGCCGCTGGTCGGACGCCGCATCCCGATCATCGCCGACGACTACTGCGATCCAGAATTCGGCACCGGCTGCGTCAAGATCACCCCGGCCCACGACTTCAACGACTATGAAGTCGGCAAGCGCCACAACCTGCCGCTGCTGAACATCTTCGACAAGAACGCCACCGTGCTCGCCGCAGTCCAGGCCTTCAACCTCGACGGCAGCGTCAACGAAAACCTCGACACCTCGCTGCCTGCCCAGTACGCCGGCCTCGACCGCTTCGTGGCGCGCAAGCAAATGGTTGCCGACCTGGACGCCCAGGGCCTGCTGGTCAGCGTCGATGACCACGCCCTGAAAGTGCCGAAGGGCGACCGCTCGGGTACCGTCATCGAGCCGTGGCTGACCGACCAATGGTACGTCTCCACCAAGCCACTGGCCGAGCCTGCAATCGCCGCGGTGGAAGACGGTCGCATCCAGTTCGTGCCGAAACAGTACGAGAACATGTACTTCTCCTGGATGCGCGACATCCAGGACTGGTGCATCAGCCGCCAGCTGTGGTGGGGCCACCGCATCCCGGCGTGGTACGACGAGGCCGGCCAGGTCTATGTCGGCCGCAACGAGGAAGAAGTCCGGACCAAGCATGGCCTGGGCAACGATGTGGTCCTGCGCCAGGACGACGACGTGCTCGACACCTGGTTCAGTTCGGGCCTGTGGACCTTCTCCACCCTCGGCTGGCCGCAGCAGACCGAGTTCCTGAAGAAATTCCACTCCACCGACGTACTGGTCACAGGCTTCGACATCATCTTCTTCTGGGTCGCCCGGATGATCATGCTGACCATGCACCTGATCAAGAACGAGGATGGCACCCCGCAGGTTCCGTTCAAGACCGTCTACGTGCATGGTCTGGTGCGCGATGGCCAAGGCCAGAAGATGTCCAAGTCCAAGGGCAACGTGCTCGACCCGCTGGACATCGTCGACGGCATCACGCTTGAAGCGCTGCTGGAAAAACGCACCAGCGGCATGATGCAGCCCAAGCTTGCCGAGAAGATCGCCAAGCAGACCAAGGCGGAGTTCCCCGAAGGTATCGCCAGCTACGGCACCGACGCCCTGCGCTTCACCTTCTGCTCGCTGGCCTCTACCGGCCGTGACATCAAGTTCGACATGGGCCGCGTCGAAGGCTACCGCAACTTCTGCAACAAGATCTGGAATGCCGCCCGCTACGTGCTGGACAAGGGCGAGGACTGCGGCCAGAACGGCGAGGCCTACGAGCTGTCGCTGGCCGATCGCTGGATCATCTCGCAACTGCAACGCACCGAAGCCGAAGTGACCCGCCAGCTCGAGCAGTTCCGCTTCGACCTGGCCAGCCAGGCACTGTACGAGTTCGTCTGGAACCAGTACTGCGACTGGTACCTGGAGCTGTCCAAGCCGGTACTGTGGGACGAGAACGCTCCGGTCGAACGCGCCCGCGGCACCCGCCGCACCCTGGTCCGCGTGCTGGAAGTGATACTGCGCCTGGCGCATCCGTTCATGCCGTTCATCACCGAAGAGATCTGGCAGCGCATCGCTCCGCTGGCGGGCGTCCAGGGCAAGACCATCATGCTGCAGCCTTGGCCGGTGGCCAATGAGAGCCGCATCGATTCTGGCGCCGAAGGCGACATCGAATGGCTCAAGGAGCTGATGGTCGGCCTGCGCAATATCCGCGCCGAGATGAACATCGGCCCGGGCAAGCCGCTGCCGCTGTTCCTGAAGAACGCCAATGCCGACGACCAGCGTCGCCTGCAGGAAAACGAAGCGCTGCTCAAGAAGCTGGCCAAGGTCGAGACCTTCACCGTACTCGGCGAACAGGACGAAGCACCGCTGTCGGCCACCGCACTGGTGGGCGATCTGCAGGTGCTGGTGCCGATGGCCGGCCTGATCGACAAGGATGCCGAGCTTGCACGCCTGAACAAGGAAATCCAGCGCCTGCAGGGCGAGGTCCAGCGTGTCGGCGGCAAGCTGTCCAACGCCGCCTTCGTCGACAAGGCACCACCTGCGGTGATCGAGAAGGAACGCGCGAAGTTGGCCGAGTCCGAACAGGCCCTGGCCAACTTCACCGAGCAGCATGCGCGGATTGCAGCGCTGTAACCTGACATTGCTGAACTGACCGGCGAGGGCTCCGCCCTCGTTCGCGGCCAAGGCCGCTCCCGCAGGAATGGGCTGCCTTCAAGGAGCCCCACTATCCTGTGGGAGCGGCCTTGGCCGCGAATGGGCCGCCCTGCGGCCTCTGGCCAGTGCACGCAACACCGGACACGAGCATGACCCAGAATAAACCCACCCTGCACCCGCGCAACCGCCACCAGGGCCGCTACGACTTCCCCGCGCTGATCAAGGCGCACCCGGACCTTGGCCGCTTCACCCTGACCAACCCCCACGGCAAACCCAGCATCGATTTCGCCAACCCCGAGGCCGTGCGGGTGTTCAACCGTGCCTTGCTCAAGGCCCAGTACGGCATCCAGCACTGGGACATCCCCGCTGACTACCTGTGCCCGCCGATCCCTGGGCGGGCCGACTACATCCATGTGCTGGCCGACTTGCTGGCCGAAGACAACGGCGGGCAAGTGCCACGCGGCGCCCAGGTCCGCGCGCTGGACGTCGGCGTCGGCGCCAACTGCATCTACCCGCTGCTCGGCCATAGCGACTACCGCTGGCGCTTCCTCGGCTCGGATATCGACGCCACGGCGCTGGCTTCGGCCAAGGCGATCGTCCAGGCCAATGGCCTGACCAAGGCCATCACCCTGCGCCAGCAGGCCAACCGCAAGCACATCCTCAGCGGCCTGCTGCAGGACGACGAGCGCTTCGACCTGACCCTGTGCAACCCACCCTTCCACAGTTCGCGCGAGGAGGCCACCCGTGGCAGCCAGCGCAAATGGAAGAACCTGGGCAAGCAGGACCCCAACCGCAAGCTACCGGTGCTGAACTTCGGTGGGCAGAACAACGAGCTGTGGTGCGAAGGCGGTGAGATCCGCTTCGTCACCCAACTGGTGAACGAAAGCGTGCAGTACGGCGGGCAGGTGCTGTGGTTCACCAGCCTGGTGTCCAAGGCCGGCAACCTGCCGGGTATCGAAGCGGTGCTCAAGAAAGCAGGCGTGAAAGCCCAGCGCATCGTCGAGATGGGCCAGGGCCAGAAACAGAGCCGCATGGTGGCCTGGAGCTTCCAGGACGACGCCATGCGCGGCGCCTGGCATGCCGCGCGGGGCAAGGCACAGGCATGAAAAAAA
>NZ_JABWRO010000207.1:0-4063 GCF_014268985.1 Pseudomonas sp. RW10S2
GGTGTCGCTCGATTGCAGCGCCTTCTGCCCCCCCCGCGGGGGGGGGGGGGTTTTTTTTTCGTTTCTGTCGATCAGGCCGGGTAGATCGCGCCGAGCACTCGCAGCCCTCTGGCCGCCGTGACGCTTGGGCGGTTCGCCGGGATGCCTTCGAGGCAGCAATGAGCCAGCCATGCGAATGCCATCGCCTCGACCCAGTCCGGGTCAATACCTTGGGCATCGGTGCTGGTCACTTTCGCGGCCGGCAGCAGGGCGGCCAGCCTATTCATCAGGGTGCCATTGCGTGCGCCGCCGCCACAGACCATCAGGGCTTCGGTGCCTTGCTGGGCATTGCGCAAGGCATCGGTGATGCTGCGGGCGGTCAGTTCCAGCAGGGTGGCCTGAACGTCTTCGTCGCGATAACGCGGCAGCCTTGCCAGGTGAGCGTCGAGCCAGGGCAGGTTGAATACCTCGCGCCCGGTGCTCTTGGGGCCATTGCCGGCGAAGAACGGATCGCTCAGCAGCGTTGCCAGCAATTCGTCCTGCACCTTGCCGCTTGCCGCCCATGCGCCATCGGCGTCGAAGGTCTGGCCGCGCTTGCGCTCGATCCACGCATCCAGCAGCACATTGCCCGGGCCGCAGTCGAAGCCATGCACTGGCGTGTCTTGGGCAATGAGGCTCAGGTTGCTGAAGCCACCGACGTTGAGTACTGCCAGGCGCTGCCCCAGGTGGGCGAACAAGGCTTCGTGGAAGGCCGGGACCAGTGGTGCGCCCTGGCCGCCTGCGGCCACGTCGCGGCGACGGAAATCACCCACCACGCAGATGCCGGTCAGCTCGGCGAGCAATGCCGGGTTGCCGATCTGCACGGTAAAGCCGCGGGCTGGTTCGTGACGGATGGTCTGGCCGTGGCTGCCGATGGCGCGGATGGCGCTGGGCTCGAGTTTCTGCTCGGCCAGCAATTGCCGGATGCCCTCTGCAGCAAGGCTGGCCCAGCGATTTTCGGCCAGCGCTGCCCGTGCGATCTCGTCGGGGCCACTGGCACAGAGGCTCAGCAGGTCCCGGCGAAGGTCGGAGGGCATGGGCAGGTAGCAGGTGGCGAGCAACCGTGGCTGCTCGCACTGTTCGATCAGGGCAATGTCCAGGCCGTCAAGGCTGGTGCCGGACATCACCCCCAGGTAGAACGCCATGGATCAGCGCTTGTTGGCGGCGAGCAGCGTGGCCTTTTCCTGATCCATGCGAGCGATCAGGGGTTGGCTTTGCTGCATGAAGCGCTGGCGCTCGGCCTTGGCGATCGGATCGGCCATCGGCACCTTCTGGCTCAGCGGGTCGACATGGACGCCGTTGACCTGGAACTCGTAGTGCAGGTGCGGGCCAGTGGAGAGACCGGTGGTGCCGATATAGCCGATGATCTGGCCCTGCTTGACGTTGCTGCCGGTCTTGATGCCTTTGGCGAAGCCTTGCATGTGGCCATACAGGGTCTTGTAGGTGTTGCCGTGGGCGATGATCACTGTGTTGCCGTAGCCGCCGCGGCGGCCGGCCAGTTCGATGCGGCCATCACCGGCTGCCTTGATCGGCGTGCCGCGAGGCGCTGCATAGTCGACACCTTTATGGGCGCGAATCTTGTTCAGGATCGGGTGCTTGCGCCCGGCGGAGAAGCGCGAGCTGATGCGGGCGAAGTCCACCGGTGTGCGGATGAACGCCTTGCGCAGGCTGTTGCCGTCAGCGGTATAGTAGCTGGTATTGCCCTGCTTGTTGGTGTAGCGCACGGCGGTGTAGGTCTTGCCGCGATTGGTGAAACGCGCCGAGAGGATGTTGCCGGTGCCGACCACCTTGCCATCCATGACCTTTTGTTCGTAGACCACGTCGAATTCGTCGCCAGGGCGGATGTCCTGGGCGAAGTCGATGTCGTAGCCCAGCACGCGGGCCATATCCATGGTCAGGCTGTGGGAAAGGCCGGCACGTTGGGCCGAGGCCGAGAGCGAGCTCTTGATGACGCCATGGGCGTAGGCGGTTCGCACCAGGGGCTTGGTGATTTCGCGTTCGAACGCGTAGCCCTTGTCGGTCTTGTTCAGGCGGATGCTTTCGAGGTTGCTGACCTGGCTGTGCAAGCTGGCCAGTTGGCCGTCCTTGTCCAGTTCGAACTGTAGCACCTGGCCGTGTTTCAGCTGGCTGAACTGCTTGGCTTGCTTGTCGCTGGCCAGAACGTCATGCACGACGTTGGCGGGCAGGCCCACTTTGGCGAACAGTGTGGAGAGGGTGTCGCCACGGGCGACCACGACTTCGCGATGACCGGGGGCCTTGTCTTGCGCCTTCTCCTGCGCGACGGGTTGCGGCTGTCCGGCGGCCTGTTCTGTAGCGGGTTCATCCCCTTCGATCTGGGCGAAGGGCGAGCCGGTGGATTCGGTGGACTGCACCAGCGGTGCGGCCTTGGATTCGTCTTTGAGTTGCTCGGCCGGGGTTTCGAGCTCGAGGCTGAGGGTGGTCTTCTTCGCTTCTACGTCGCTGGAGGGAAATACCAGCAAGGCCAGGCTGAGCAGGGCGGCGATGCCGCTGGCGGCCAACAGATGGCTTTTCGGATAAAGCGGGGGCGCTTTAGGCGTGTCGTTGGTCATAGATGAGGTGACTTTGAAAAAGTGAATGAAAAAGGTGACTGAATACGCTGAAAAACACGGTGGAAAAGATGAATGACATGATGAAGATGAAATAACTGTATAAAATATAACCAAATCCATTTTCGCGCAAGGGCGCGTAGACGCCGCAAGGCGCCTTCCGGGTCACATTCCGTTGCGAAACTTGTATTTGACGGCCGATCTTGTATGGTTGGTCCCCTTTGAATCTGAGCCTTGCGGGTCTGTCTATGAAGTCGGTTGAAGAGCAGCTGGCGCTTATCAAGCGCGGTGCGGAAGAGGTGTTGGTCGAGTCGGAACTGGTGGAGAAGCTCAAGCGCGGCCAGCCGCTGCGTATCAAGGCTGGCTTCGACCCGACGGCTCCTGACCTGCATCTGGGTCACACCGTGCTGATCAACAAGCTGCGGCAGTTCCAGGAATTGGGGCATCAGGTGATCTTCCTGATCGGTGACTTCACCGGCATGATCGGTGACCCTAGCGGCAAGAGTGCCACGCGCCCGCCGCTGACCCGCGAGCAGGTTCTGGACAACGCCGAAACCTATAAGCAGCAAGTGTTCAAGATTCTCGACCCGGCCAAGACCGAGGTCGCGTTCAATTCTACCTGGATGGATAAGCTGACCCCGGCCGACTTCATTCGTCTGGCGTCCCAGTACACCGTCGCGCGCATGCTCGAGCGTGACGACTTCGACAAGCGCTACACCAGCCAGCAACCGATCGCCATCCATGAGTTCCTCTATCCGCTGGTGCAGGGTTACGACTCGGTTGCGCTAAAGGCGGATGTCGAGCTCGGTGGTACCGACCAGAAGTTCAACCTGCTGATGGGGCGTGAGCTGCAGCGCGCCTATGGCCAGGAAGCTCAGAACATCGTGACCATGCCGTTGCTCGAAGGGCTCGATGGCGTGAAGAAGATGTCCAAGTCGCTGGGTAACTATGTGGGTATCCAGGAAGCGCCTGGGGTGATGTACAGCAAGCTGGTCTCGATTCCGGATACGCTGATGTGGCGCTACTTCGAGCTGCTGAGCTTCCGCTCGATGGACGAGATCGATCAGTTCCGCGCCGATGTCGAGAAGGGTGCGAACCCGCGCGACATCAAGATCAAGCTGGCCGAAGAGATCGTGGCGCGCTTCCATGGTGAAGAGGCTGCGGCGAATGCTCACCGTGCTGCGGGCAACCGCATGAAGGAGGGCGAGCTGCCTGAGGATCTGCCGGAGATCGAAGTCGCTGCGGCTGAAGACCTGCCGATCGCTGCGGTGCTGAACCGTGCGGGTCTGGTAAAGAACTCGGCCCAGGCGCGTGATCTGCTCGGTAGCGGCGCGGTCAAGGTTGATGGTGCAGTCGTCGACAAGGATTTCTTGTTTGTCCTGGGTGCTACCCATGTGTGCCAGGCGGGTAAGAAGTCGTTTGGCCGGGTTACCTTGAAGGCCGAGTGATTGGTTGCGGGTGTAGCTATATATAGAAGC
>NZ_JABWRO010000208.1:0-4030 GCF_014268985.1 Pseudomonas sp. RW10S2
TGGGAGCGGGCTTGCCCGCGAAGAGGCCGGACCTGCAAGACAAAAGGCTAATGGCCAGACCCCAAGCGGAACGAGAGTGTTACCGGGTATGTCTAGAATTCACGGTAACCTTCGAGGAGTAAGCACGCCATGACCGCAATCCATTACACAGGCGAAGAGCGCAAAAGCCGTATCTTTGCCATCGTCGGGGCTTCTTCCGGCAACCTGGTGGAGTGGTTCGACTTTTATGTCTATGCCTTCTGCGCCATCTATTTCGCCCCGGCGTTCTTTCCCTCCGACGACCCTACCGTGCAACTGCTCAACACGGCTGGTGTGTTCGCTGCAGGCTTTCTGATGCGCCCCATCGGCGGCTGGATTTTCGGCCGCCTGGCCGACCGTCACGGTCGCAAGAATTCGTTGATGATCTCGGTATTGATGATGTGCGCAGGCTCGTTGCTGATTGCCTGCCTGCCGACCTATTCGAGCATCGGCACCTGGGCGCCGGCACTGCTGCTGTTTGCGCGGCTCGTCCAGGGCTTGTCGGTCGGCGGTGAGTACGGCACCACTGCGACCTACATGAGCGAGGTGGCCCTGCGTGGCCAGCGTGGATTCTTCGCCTCGTTCCAGTACGTCACCCTGATCGGCGGCCAGTTGCTGGCGGTGCTGGTGGTGGTGATCCTGCAGCAACTGCTCACCGAAGAAGAACTGCGCGCCTGGGGTTGGCGCATTCCGTTCGTGGTCGGTGCCGTCGCCGCGCTGATCTCGTTGATGCTGCGTCGGTCGCTGAAAGAGACCAGCAATGCCGAAACTCGCCAGGATAAAGATGCCGGCAGCATCAGTGGCCTGTTCCGCAACCACGCCGCAGCCTTCATCACGGTGCTGGGCTACACCGCTGGCGGTTCGTTGATCTTCTACACCTTCACCACCTACATGCAGAAGTACCTGGTCAACACGGCCGGCATGAACGCCAAGAGTGCCAGCTTCGTGATGACTGGCGCGCTGTTTCTGTTCATGATCCTGCAGCCGCTGTTCGGCATGTTGTCCGACCGTATCGGCCGACGTAACTCGATGCTGTTGTTCGGCGCGCTGGGCACTCTGTTCACCGTGCCGCTGCTGATGGCGCTGAAGACCGTGACCAGCCCGTTCATGGCCTTCGTGCTGGTGACCCTGGCGCTGTGCATCGTCAGTTTCTATACCTCCATCAGCGGCCTGGTGAAGGCCGAGATGTTCCCACCTCAGGTCCGTGCCTTGGGTGTGGGCCTGGCCTATGCCGTGGCCAACGCGGTCTTTGGCGGTTCGGCCGAATACGTCGCCCTGGGCTTGAAGACGCTGGGGATGGAGAACACTTTCTACTGGTACGTGACCGCCATGATGGCGGTGGCCTTCCTGTTCAGCCTGCGCCTGCCCAAGCAGGCGGCGTACCTGCACCATGACCACTAAGGACGTTGCATGAGCAACCAACTGTTCGACGCCTACTTCACCGCCCCGGCCATGCGCGAGGTGTTCAGCGACCGCGGCCGCCTGCAGGGCATGCTCGACTTCGAGGCGGCCCTGGCGCACGCCGAGGCCGACGCGGGGCTGGTGCCGCACAGTGCGGTGGCGGCCATCGAGGCGGCGTGCAAGGCCGAGCGCTATGACGTGCAAGCGCTGGCGCAGGCCATTGCGGTGGCTGGCAACTCGGCGATCCCGCTGGTCAAGGCATTGGGCAAGGTGGTCGCCAGTGGCGTGCCTGAGGCCGAGCGTTATGTGCACCTGGGCGCTACCAGCCAGGATGCGATGGACACTGGCCTGGTTCTGCAACTGCGTGATGCACTGGCGTTGATCGAGGCCGAACTTGGAAAGCTCGCCGACAGCCTGGCGCGCCAGGCTCTGCTGCATGCCGACACGCCGCTGGTGGGACGCACCTGGCTGCAGCACGCCACGCCTGTGACCCTCGGCATGAAGTTGGCCGGCCTACTCGGTGCCGTGACCCGTCACCGCCAGCGCTTGCAGGAGCTGCGTCCGCGCCTGTTGTGCCTGCAATTCGGGGGGGCCTCTGGCAGCCTTGCGGCGCTGGGCAGCAAGGCGTTGCCGGTGGCCGAGGCGCTGGCGGCGCAACTTGGCCTCGCATTGCCTGAGCAGCCCTGGCATACCCAGCGTGACCGCCTGGTGGAGTTCGCCTCGGTGCTGGGCCTGATCGCCGGCAGCCTGGGCAAGTTCGGCCGCGATATCAGCCTGCTGATGCAGACCGAGGCTGGCGAGGTGTTCGAGCCTGCTGCGCCGGGGAAGGGCGGCTCTTCGACCATGCCGCACAAGCGCAATCCGGTGGGGGCGGCGGTGCTGATCGGCGCCGCGACCCGCGTGCCGGGGCTGCTGTCGACGTTGTTCGCCGCCATGCCCCAGGAGCACGAGCGTAGCCTGGGTCTGTGGCATGCCGAATGGGAGACCTTGCCAGACATCTGCTGCCTGGTTTCCGGCGCCCTGCGCCAGGCACAACTGATCGCCGAGGGCATGGAGGTGGACGCCGAGCGCATGCGCCGCAACCTGGAGCTCACCCAAGGCCTGGTGCTGGCCGAAGCGGTGAGCATCGTATTGGCCCAGCGCCTGGGGCGCGACAAGGCCCATCACCTGCTTGAGCAATGCTGTCAGCGCGCGGTCGCCGAACAGCGCCACCTGCGTGCCGTGCTCGGTGACGAGCCACAGGTCACCGAGCAACTGTCTGGCGAAGCGCTCGACCAGTTGCTCGACCCTGCCCATTACCTCGGCCAGGCCCGCGTCTGGGTGGCGCGTGCTGTGGCCGAACATCAACGCTTCACTGCCTGAAGGAGACCGCTGTGGCGCATTTGCAACTGGCCGATGGCGTATTGAACTACCAACTCGAAGGCCCCGAGCACGCCCCGGTGCTGGTGCTGTCCAACTCGCTGGGCACCAACCTGCACATGTGGGATACCCAGATGCCGCTGTGGACCGAACACTTTCGAGTACTGCGCTACGACACGCGTGGCCATGGCGATTCGCTGGTGACCGAAGGGCCGTACAGCATCGAACAGTTGGGGCGTGATGTGCTGGCGCTGCTGGATGCCCTGCAGATTGAGCGCGCGCATTTCTGCGGGCTGTCGATGGGCGGCCTGATCGGCCAGTGGCTGGGCATCAATGCTGGCGAGCGCTTGCAGCGTCTGGTGGTATGCAACACGGCGGCGAAGATCGGCTCGCCTGAAACCTGGAATCCGCGTATCGAAATGGTCTTGCGCGACGGTGCCGAGGCCATGCGTGGGTTGCGCGATGCGTCCATCGAGCGCTGGTTCACCCCAGCGTGGTCGAGCGTGCACGCGGATCAGGTCCAGCGTATCACCGACATGCTCGCGACCACCTCGCCACAGGGCTACGCCGCCAATTGCGGCGCGGTGCGCGATGCCGATTTCCGCGATCAGCTAGGTGCGATCACTGCGCCGCTGCTGGTGATTTCCGGGGAGGCCGACGCGGTGACGCCGCCCTCGGGTGGCCTGTACATTCAGGAGCATGTGGCAGGCGCCGAGTACGAAGGCTTCCAGGCTGCGCACTTGTCCAACGTCGAGGTCGGCGAGCCGTTCAGCCGTCGCGTGCTCGATTTCCTGATGGCTCGCTGAGGACTACGCCATGGATGAGAAACAACGTTACGACGCTGGCATGCAGGTGCGTCGCGCGGTGCTGGGCGATGCCCATGTGGACCGCAGCCTGGAGAAACTCAACGACTTCAATGGCGAGTTCCAGGAGATGATCACCCGCCACGCCTGGGGCGATATCTGGACCCGCCCGGGGTTGCCACGCCACACCCGCAGCCTGATCACCATTGCCATGCTGATCGGCATGAACCGCAACGAGGAACTCAAGTTGCACCTGCGCGCGGCGGCCAACAATGGCGTGACCCGCGAAGAGATCAAGGAAGTGATCATGCAGAGCGCGATCTACTGCGGGATCCCGGCGGCCAATGCGACCTTCCACCTGGCCGAGTCGGTGTGGGATGAGCTTGGGGTCGAGTCGCGTGCCTAGGTCATAGATCGGCGCTGAATGTTTCGCGGGCAAGTCGCAGCGG
>NZ_JABWRO010000209.1:0-3997 GCF_014268985.1 Pseudomonas sp. RW10S2
GGTGATCGCGGGACGAGCCCGCTCCCACAGATACAGCAGTGACCATGGATCTTGTGGGAGCAACGGTCTTGCTCAAAATTTGAAGTCCAGCCCAATCCCTGCGGGAGCAGGCTTGTCCCTTTAAAGTCCAACCCAATCCCTGTGGGAGCGGGCTCGTCCCGCGATGAAGACGACGCGGTCTCAAAGCTGATCGAAATCCAGCACCACGCGATCGCTCAGCGGATACGTCTGGCACGACAGCACATACCCCGCCGCCACCTCGTAGTCCTCCAGCGCATGGTTGCTGTCCATTTCCACCTCGCCCTCGATGACCCGGCACTTGCAGGTCGAGCACACCCCGGCCTTGCACGAATAGGGCAGTTCGGCGCCGATGGCATTGCCGGCATCGAGGATGTTCTGGCTGTTGCGCGGCAGGTCGAAGGCCAGTGCGCGGCCATCGCTGATCACGGTGATATGGCTTAGCGCCGAGTCCAGCTGGCGCGCCGCCTCGCGGGCTTCTCGCCGGGTTTCGCTGCCGGCGGCGGCGAACAGCTCGAAATGGATGCGTTCGCGTGGCATGCCGTTGTCTTCGAGGCTGGCACGCACGGTTTCGGTCATCGCCTGCGGCCCGCAGATAAAGGCGGCATCGAGGGCCTGCACGTCGAGCCAGCGAGAGAACAGCTGGCCGCACTTGTCGGCGTCGATACGGCCGTTGTACAGGTCGACATCCTGCTGTTCGCGGCTGAACACGAAAATCAGGTTCAGGCGGTCCAGATAGCGGTTCTTCAGGTCTTCCAGACGATCGCGAAACAGTGCGCTGTTGCTGGCGCGGTTGCCGTACAGCAGGGTGAAGCGGCTGTTGGGCTCGCAGGCCAGGGTGGTGGCGATGATCGACAGGATCGGGGTGATACCGCTGCCGGCGGCCACCCCCAGGTAATGGCCGTAGCGCTCGGCCTGCAGCGGCACGAAGAAGCTGCCGCTGGGCGGCATTACCTCCAGTTGCTGGCCAGCCGCGAGCACGTCATTGGCGAATGCCGAGAAGCGCCCGCCTGGCACGCGCTTGACCGCCACGCGCAACTCGCCGTCCTGCACGGCACTGCAGATCGAGTAGGAACGGCGTACCTCCTCATCGTCGAGAAAGGTACGCATCACCAGGTACTGGCCCTGGGTGAAGCGGAACGCGTCCTGCAGATGGGCGGGGACGTCGAAGGCGATCGACACGGCGTCGCGTGTCTCGTGGCGCACTTGCTTGATGGTCAGGCTGTGAAACTGGCTCATGGTCGTCTCCACGGCTCAAATGCATTTGAAATAGTCGAACGGCTCCAGGCACTCGCGGCAGCGGTAAAGCGCCTTGCAGGCCGTGGAGCCGAACTGGCTGAGCAGTTCGGTATGGGTGCTGCCGCATTGCGGACAGCACACCTGGGGGGCTTCGCCGAGCAGGCTGCGCTTGCTGGCGCTGCCCTGGGGCGGCGCGATGCCATAGACCCGCAGGCGCTCGCGGCCCTGGTCGCTGATCCAGTCGGTGCTCCAGGCTGGGGTCAGACGGCGTTCCAGCGCAGGCTGGGCAAAACCGGCCTGTTCCAGGGCCTGGCGGATATCGCCCTCGATCACCTCGGTGGCCGGGCAGCCGGAGTAGGTGGGGGTCACCACCAGGTGCAGGTGGCCGGCGCGCCAGTCGAGGTCGCGCACGATCCCCAGATCGACCACGCTGACCACCGGCACCTCCGGGTCCATGACCTGCTCCAGCACCGCCCAGGCCCGCGCCAGGTCGCCCTCGCGCAGGCTGCGGGCGCCACGGTCGCCGGCGATCAGCTCACCAGGTCGCATCGGGGTAGGCTCGTGGCAGGAACTGCATCTCGGCCAGCAGCAGGCCCAGGTGTTCGGTGTGCAGTCCCTTGCGACCGCTCAGGTAGAAATGGCTGGCAGGCGTGGGCTGCGGCAGCTCGACCGAGGCGAACACGGCGCTGACCTGGGCAAGCCAGGCTTGACCCACCTGCGCCGGGTCGGTGGCAATACCCGCGGCGGCCAGGCGGGTCTCGCTTTCACTGCCCTGGCTCAGTTCTACCGTGAAGCGCCACAGTGCCGGGATCGCCGCGAGCATGCGGCGACGGCTTTCGTCAGTGCCACCCCCCAGACGCTGCACCCACTCAGCGGAGCGACGCAGGTGATAGGTGACCTCCTTGAGCGCCTTGGCCGCGATCCCGGCGATGCGCGGATCGCTGGAGGCGCACAGGCCCTCGAGCATCGCCAGGTGCCAGGCGTCGTAGAGGAACTGCTTGGTCATGGTCACGGCAAAATCGCCGTTCGGTTGCTCGACCAGCAGCAGGTTGTGGAAGGCGCGCTCGTCACGGCGAAACGCCAGGGCGTCGGCATCGCGGCCGTCGTCGAGCAGTTCGGCGGCGTACTCCAGCCAGTTGCGCGCCTGGCCGACCAGGTCGAGGCCGACATTCATCAGCGCCAGCTCTTCTTCCAGTGCCGGGGCGTGGCCACACCATTCGCATAGGCGCTGGCCCTGGATCAGGGCGCTGTCACCGAGCAGCAGCAGGTAGGGGATCAGATCGTCGTTGTGCATGGCGGGCCTCACATGTGTCCGACTTCGTCAGGCAGCTCGTAGAAGCTGGCATGGCGATAGACCTTGTCGTCCGAAGGGGCGAACAGCGGGTCTTTTTCGTCAGGCGAAGAGGCGGTGATCAGCGCCGAAGGCACCACCCACAGGCTCACGCCCTCGCTGCGCCGGGTGTACAGCTCACGGGCGTTCTCGATGGCCATGGCCGCGTCGGCGGCATGCACACTGCCCACGTGCTTGTGGTTCAGGCCGTGCTTGCTGCGCACGAATACTTCGTAGAGGGTCCAGACAGACATGTTCGATCTCCGCATCGGTCGCCGCTTCAGGCGGCGTTCTTGTTCTGTTGCTTGCGCGCATAGGCCACGGCGGCCTCGCGTACCCAGGCACCGTCTTCGATGGCCTGGCGACGGGTGGCGACCCGCTCCTGGTTGCAGGGGCCGTTGCCCTTGATCACTTCGTAGAATTCGTCCCACTGGATTTCACCGAAGTCGTAGTGGCCGCGTTCGGCGTTCCACTTCAGTTCCGGGTCAGGGGCGGTGCAGCCGAGCAGTTCGAGCTGCGGTACGGTCTGGTCGATGAAGCGCTGGCGCAGTTCGTCGTTGGTCTGGCGCTTGATCTTCCAGGCCATCGACTGCGCGCTGTTGGGGGAGTGTTCGTCGCTGGGGCCGAACATCATCAGCGAGGGCCACCACAGGCGATTGATCGCGTCCTGGACCATGTCCTTCTGCGCCTGGGTGCCGTGGCGCATCATGGTCAGCAGCAGTTCGTAGCCTTGGCGCTGATGGAAGCTCTCTTCCTTGCAGATACGGATCATCGCGCGCGAGTAGGGACCGTAGGAGGTACGTTGCAGTACCACCTGGTTGACGATCGCCGCTCCGTCGACCAGCCAGCCCACCGCGCCCATGTCGGCCCAGCTCAGGGTCGGGTAGTTGAAGATGCTCGAGTACTTGGCCTTGCCGCTGTGCAGCTTGGCGATCTCTTCGTCGCGGTCGGCGCCGAGGGTCTCCATGGCACTGTACAGGTACAGGCCGTGGCCGGCTTCGTCCTGGATCTTGGCCATCAACTGCAGCTTGCGCTTGAGGCTCGGGGCGCGGGTGACCCAATTGCCCTCGGGGAGCATGCCGACGATTTCCGAATGGGCGTGCTGGGAGATCTGGCGAATCAGGGTCTGGCGATAGGCCTCGGGCATCCAGTTTTTCGGTTCGATCTTGATCTCGGCGTCGATCTTCTCCTGGAAGTGGCGCTCTTCGGGCGACATCTCTTCCAGTGACTTGACACGTTTGACGCCGGTTTCGACTAGCTGTGCGTACATGTTCGGGCTCCCGCCTCAGGGGTGGTTGGGGCATGGAGTTCTTTATAAGCGATACGCGATCCAACATCAAACATAAAATAATGTATCGGATAAAATTGTGTATCACGTTGCGGCCCTATCGCGGGACGAGCCCGCTCCCA
>NZ_JABWRO010000021.1:0-54187 GCF_014268985.1 Pseudomonas sp. RW10S2
GGGGGGTTGGGGGGGGGGGGGGGCGTCCGGCTTGTCCGGTGATGAGGTCAGTACGTGCTGAACAGCATCCCGATCCGCGCCGGCATCACCCAGGCTGCTCTTTTGCTTTGCAAGAGACCTGAAAGATGAACGCCGAAAACCGAATCCACGAACTGCGCGCCGAACTCGACCAGCACAACTATCGCTACTACGTGCTGGACGAGCCCAGTGTGCCCGACGCCGAATACGACCGGCTGTTCAACGAACTCAAGGCCCTGGAAGCCGAGAACCCACACCTGATCACCCCCGACTCGCCCACTCAGCGTGTCGGCGGTGCAGCCCTGGCCGCCTTTACCCAGGTGCGCCACGAGATCCCCATGCTCAGCCTGGGCAACGCCTTCGAAGAGGCTGACTTGCGCGAATTCGGACGGCGTGTGGTCGAAGGGCTCGACCAGGCCGAGGCGGTCGACTACAGCTGCGAGCCCAAGCTCGATGGCCTGGCGGTGAGCCTGTTGTACCGCAACGGCCAGCTGGTGCAAGGCGCCACCCGTGGCGACGGCACGACCGGCGAAGACATCAGCACCAACGTGCGCACCATCCGCAACGTCCCGTTGAAGCTGCATGGCAGCGGCTGGCCCGAAGTGCTCGAAGTGCGTGGCGAGGTGTACATGAGCAAGGCGGGCTTCGAACGCCTCAATGCCGCTCAGGCCGAAGTCGGCGGCAAGACCTTTGCCAACCCGCGCAACGCTGCCGCTGGCAGCCTGCGTCAACTGGACTCGAAGATCACCGCCAGCCGCCCGCTGGAATTCTGCTGCTATGGTATCGGCCAGACTTCGGCGAGTGTCGGCGACAGCCATATCGGCATCCTTGAGCAGCTCAAGGTCTGGGGCATGCCGATCAGCCCTGAGCTCAAGCACGCCGCCGGCATCGAAGAATGCCTGGCCTACTACCAGGACATCGGCGCCCGCCGCAACGCGCTGCCCTACGAGATCGACGGCGTGGTGTTCAAGGTCAACAGCCTGGCGGCGCAGCGCGAGCTGGGTTTCCGTGCGCGTGAGCCACGCTGGGCCATCGCCCACAAGTTCCCGGCCATGGAAGAACTCACCGAGGTGCTGGACGTCGAGTTCCAGGTCGGCCGTACCGGCGCGGTCACTCCGGTCGCCCGTCTCAAGCCGGTCAAGGTGGCCGGGGTGACCGTATCCAACGCCACCCTGCACAACATGGACGAGATCGCCCGCCTGGGCCTGCGCATCGGCGACACGGTGATCATCCGCCGTGCCGGTGATGTGATCCCGCAGGTGATGCAGGTAGTGCTCGAGCGTCGCCCCGATGACGCCCGCCCGGTCGAAGTGCCGAGCGCCTGCCCGGTGTGCGGCTCGCAGGTCGAGCGCACCCAGTTGGTCAAGCGCAGCAAGGGCAAGGAAACCACCAGCGAAGGGGCGGTGTATCGCTGCGTCGGCCGTCTGGCCTGTGGCGCCCAGCTCAAGCAGGCGATCATTCACTATGTGTCCCGCCGGGCGATGGATATCGACGGTCTTGGCGAGAAGAGCGTCGAGCAGTTGGTCGACGAGGGGCTGATCGGTTCGCCGGCAGACCTGTACAAGCTCCAGTTCGAGCAGATCGTCGACCTGGAGGGCTTCGCCGAGGTCTCCAGCCGCAAGCTGCTCGAAGCCATCGAGGCGAGCAAGCGCCCGCCGCTCGCGCGCTTCATCTTCGCCCTGGGCATCCCGGATGTGGGCGAGGAGACCGCCAAGGTCCTGGCTCGCTCCCTGGGTAGCCTGGAGCGGGTGCAGGTGGCACTGCCGCAGGTGCTGACCTACCTGCCGGACATCGGCCTTGAAGTCGCCTACGAGATCCACAATTTCTTCGAGGATGCGCACAACCGCCAGGTCATCCAGCAACTGCTCGACAGCGGCATGCAGTTGCAGGACCAAGGCGAGTTGGCGGCGGAGTTCGCCGCCAGCACCACCCTCGCCGGGATGATCGCCAAGCTCGACATCCCCTCGGTCGGCCCGACCGGCGCCGAGAAGCTGGTGGACAAGCTCGGCACCCTCGACAAGATCATCGCCGCCGACGGCATCGACCTGCGCCAGGCCCTGAACACCAAGCAGGCCGATGCCGTGCGCGAGTTCTTCAAGGTCGAGGCCAACCAGCAACTCGCCCGCGCCATCGAAGCCCAGCTCGAAGCGTTCGGCATGCACTGGCAGAGCGAGAAGAAAACCACCGAGGGCCTGCCCCTGGCCGGTCAGACCTGGGTGCTGACCGGCACCCTGGAGCGCATGAGCCGCGACATCGCCAAGGACAAGCTGGAAAGCCTCGGCGCCAAGGTGGCGGGCTCCGTGTCCGGCAAGACCCACTGCGTGGTGGCAGGTCCGGGGGCTGGGTCGAAGCTGGCCAAGGCCAGTGAGCTGGGGGTCAAGGTGCTGGACGAAGAGGCCTTCGTCGCCTTCCTGGCGGGGCAGGGCATCACGGTCTGATGTTGCCTGCCCTGGCCTCATCGCGGGACGAGCCCGCTCCCACAGGTGCGCCTATACATTTATCCTGTGGGAGCGGGCTCGTCCCGCGATGAGGCCGGCACAAATCCCCGAGAACCTCATCCCTGGCGGACAAGTCCTTGAGAAATGATGGTTTTTTTGCCGTCAAAGGTTGTAACTTCCCCCCGTAACGGTACAATGGCGCGGCTCGTCACCTGATGAGCTGCGTTATGGTGGCCCCACCGGTCCCCCCGCATTGATTACCCGTTAACCTGGTCAGGCCCGGAAGGGAGCAGCCATAGCGGGAACATCGAGTGCCGGGGTGTGGCTGGTGGGGCTGCCTCCATTTCTCTCGAAGTCCTGCTCTCGAACGGCTTTCGCTCTTCACCGCCTGGTGATCCAAAGCGTTACGCACCGTACGCCTAGCCCTCCCTGCTTTTGCTTACCCCGCCACTTGGTCCCATTGTCAACGTTTACGCGTGAACTGCTGTTCCGTAACCGTCGAGCCCCATTGGCTGCCTTGCTCTTCATGAGTCAGTTCGAGGCCCAGCGATTCGAAGAGATGCCGGGCGGGGTCGATCATTGTTGAGGTCTCGCCAGGAATGGTTGCGTAGTACAACCATCTTTGGTTGCATCATGCAACCATCCGTTGGCCCATGGGCGGTTTCGCTGTGGGTGAAGACTGCTTCACAGCCTTGAGGTCCGGTTCTGGACAACTGAAAACACCCTTGTTAGTTTGCGTCCGCCATATATTTCAAAATATGACAGTGACACTTGAGTGATATTGATCTGATATCAATTTATGACGAGCAAGGACGCATTGAATGAAAAGCCTGCAAGGTTTGCCCAGTCTTATCAGCGCTTCGGTAGGCACGCCCGGTAAAGCCCGAAACTTGCCCGCCGATGTTCAATGTATCCAGTACCTGTTCAATCTACTCATTCCGCGGCTCGGTTTTCCGTTGCCCGAGAATGGCCGTTGCGACGGGCAGTTGGTACAGCGCATCAGTCAGTACCAGTTTCGTCATCTGAAGTACGCGCATCCCGATGGCGTCGTCGATCCGAATGGGCGCACCTTCAACAGCCTGGTCGAGGAGGCTGTTCGAGTACCGGTCAAGTTGATTCCCGCACTGCGCCTGCCAACCTTCATCAACGTCTTCGCCAATAATGTCGACGCCCAGGTGCAGGCCACGGTCAATCATTACCTGGACCGGATGCGCGCGGTAATCGAAGCCGAGCGGCGCAATCGGCAGATGGTGCTGCAGGTCACGTGCGATGGCGGCATGACGCTCAGCGACAGCGACTTCCAGAACGCCGCGACTCAATTGGGCAACGGGATTTCAGCCAACCTGATCAAGGCATTTGCCACGGTGGAGTCGGGTGGTCGTTCGGGTTTTGGGCCGGCCAAGCTGCCGGTGATCGCCTTCGAGGGGCATCACTTCCAGCGCTATACCAAGCACAAGTACGACCAGACTCATCCGCTGCTCTCGTACAAGTACAAGAAGAAAGCCGGCCCGCAGTGGCAAGCCAATAACAAAGACCAGACCAAGGCCTGGGAAACCATGGCCACGGCGTTTGGGCTGGATCAGGAGGCGGCATTGAAGTCGGCGTCCTGGGGTATGTTCCAGATCATGGGTTTCAACTTCGCCGATTGCGGACATGCCAATGTGTTCGAATTCGTCGCGGCCATGAAACTCAATGCCGGGCAGCAACTCAAAGCCTTCCTCGGTTTCTGCAGCAAGAACCCGTCGTTTATCAAGGCGGCGAAGAACAAGGATTACGCCGGCATGGCCGCCAGTTACAACGGCAAGGATTACGGCGACTATGACGTGCGTATCAAGAAGGCCTACGAAGCACTTGAAGGGAAGAAGTGACATGGCAAAAAGTTTCTCTCGCCGACTGACTGTTCTGGCCACCGCACTGCTGGGATTGTCCGGGTCTGTTCATGCAAACGCCGCCGTACTGAAGCCTGGGCAATACGATGCGCTGATGCTGGCGGTCACGCCGGATCGCCAGGTGGAGGGCTACTATTCCGAGACCCTTGGCGAAGGTGTGACCCGGCATTGCACCTTCTACCTCAAGGGGCAGATCAGCGGCGATGGGCCGGTTGCGCTGGCCACCTGGGAAGATCAGACCTTCCCCGGCAGCCTGGCGGCCACGGGCGATGGCGTCACCCTCACCGTGGCACGCGGCCGCGAGCATCCCGGCTGCGTCAGTGTGCTGATGCCGGAGATCGCCACGGGGCTGGAGCTCAGCCGCTATGCGGAAAAGCCCTGGATCGCGCTGCTGACGGTCACTGCCGACAAGGCCTATCTGCGCAAGCAGGCGGGCAGCAGCGCGAGCAAACGACCCTATATCGTCAAGGGCGATGTAGTAGGCGTGCTGGCCTTCAAGGACGGCTGGGCCAAAGTCGAGTTCATCAACCAGGACGACCGCTCGTTCACGGGTTGGATCAGTCAGGATCAGTACAGTCGACTCGTTGTGCCAAAGGGCTGAAGCTGTGTGCGGGTGACGGGCCGAGCCCGCCGTACCTGCATTTATCGGCAAACAGGCTTATGATGCGCCTCTCGCAGCCCACCCATTTCTGAGAGAGGCCATCAGCATGGATCAGGTTGACGATCTGACCCGCCAGCGCATCCGCGACTGGCAAGCGCGCCGCCTGGAGATCAAAGACCAGATGGCCACGCACCCCGAGCGCACCCTTGAGCTTTCGAAAGTACTCGACCAGATGGAAGAGGAACACGAGCGCATCCTTGGCGAAGCCACGCCCGCAGCCGACACCATAGCAGCAGTCGATCAGGCGCCGGGGCTGGATTTTCGCCTGAGCGTTTCGGCGCGCAATGCCCAGGACCTGCGCAAGCTGCTGGAAATGGCGCTGCACGAACTCGATAGCGCGCTGGCTGCCGAAGCCCGCTGCGAGAATGACGCGCGGCGTGTCTATCCGGGTGGCATGTCCGGCTCCCTGGGTGCCTACGCCTATGAACTTGAAGCCAATCCCGACACCAGCGAATGACCTGCGCGCATGCAACCTGAACATTACGACTTCGCCGACACCGTGTATCTTCCCGTCGCCCTGGAGGTGTGCCAGGGCCTGCTCGAGGACGCCTCCGGGCTTGATGGGTTGAGCGATCCGGAGCTGGCGGCGGTGCTGGTGATCCAGAACCTGTCCCAGGCGCGCGAGCAGGTGCTCGACCCTGCGGCAGCGGAAAAGGTGCTGGCCAAGTTGCTGCAGTGGTCGGTGCAGGGTCCGCATTCGCCGGGCGTGGGGCTGGGGTCCGAGGCGCGCCGGCTGTTCGATGCGCGCAAGCTGTATTTCGGCCTGGAGGTCATCAAGGGCTCGCGCTTGCAACTGCTGGGGGCCGAGGAGGTGGCGCAGCGCGAATACTTGTTGGAAGACGGCACCTGGGACATGCGCTTCAGGTCGCTTCGCCACCCGCGTCACAATCCGTTCAGCCAGCAAGCCATCACAGGGTTCGATAAAGAGCGCTGGCTGACCCGCGAACAAGACAAGTTGCTGCGAGTGCTGCGCGCCAACCCTGACGAGGACCTGCATGTGCAGGGCTATGCGGGCATCGGCAAGAGCTACCTGCTGGGAGCGCTTGTCGATTGCCTGCCCAGGGGGCGGGTGCTGGCACTGGCGCGCACGCCCGGCAAGCTCGACGCCCTGCGGCGGCGTATTGGAAAAGGCTCCAAGGCTGGCAAGACGTTCGCCGAGTTTTCCCAAGCCCTGCTGAGCGTGCCTGGGCGGCCTGCCGCACGCGCATCGGCACGCCTGCCGGGCAAGCGTGCGGTGGCCGAAACCTTGAACATCCTGGGCTTTCGCCAGTACAACGGCGAGAAGACCCTGGATATCTGCCTGGAGCTGCTGAAGAACTACTGCGAGTCACGCGATCACAGCCTCGCCGGGGGCCACCTGCCGCACTTCGCTCAGGCGCTTTCGCGGCTGGATAGCCAGGTGCTGCTCGAATACGCCAGCCGCCTGTGGACCTACCTGCAGGACAACCCTGCCTGGGATCGCCAGACCGGCTTCCCCACGTTGCTGCTGCTCAAGCGCGCCAGCCTCGCTGGCCACAGTGTGCCGAGCCGCTACAGCCATGTAATCGTCGACGAGAGCCAGGACATGCCTGGCCCGTTGTTGCAGATCATCGAGCGGGGCCGCCAGGTGTTGATCACGCTGGGTGACGAATACCAGCGTGCCGACGGGCCCGGACTGCGCCGCGCGCGTCAGGTGCGCCAGCGCGATATCGCCTTCTCGGTGCGTTGCGGGCCGAAAGTGGAGCGGCTGATCAACCCGCTGATCGGTGTGCATTCGCAAAAATCCAAGCTCGCCTTCGAAGGCGCCGGCAGCGTGGATGTCGGCATCGAGTACTACCCCCTCGATTTCGTGCCGCCGCAAGGCTGTGTGGTGCTTACCGCATCTCCCTGGGATTCGATGAAGTGGGCCATGCAACTGGCCGACAACCAGTGCCGGGTGGGCTTCTCCGATAACGTTGGGATGCAGCGTTTCATGTCCAGCGCCGTGCAGTTGTTCCGTGCCGACCTTTATGGCGCGGGCAGCGATGGCCAGGACACGCACGCCTATTTCGCCCACGCGCTGAACTGGCGACAAGTGCATGAGGACAATCGCTTCGACGAGTCATTCCTGTGGGTCGAGGCGCGGCTGCAGGACGGTTTTCGGATTGCCGAACTCAACGCCTTGTCGGCACGCTTCTCCAATCAGCCGGGCAGCCTGTTGCTGATGCCGGCGCAGGAGGCCGGAGGGCAGGAGTTCGACCACGTGCTGCTGACCCAGGAGCTGATGGCGCTGAACCCGTTCAAGGATGCCTACGCCTTCGACAACCGGGTCTGTGCGGTGTATATCGCGCTGTCGCGTGCCCGGCGCCATCTCTATCTGCCCTACGATGTGGACGAGTGGGTGGCCTACCATAAGGGCCAGAAATTCCGCGAGTCGCACGGCTACTGATCGACCGACAGCGCCTCCTGCACCCGGGTGTAGCGTTCGATGATCCGTTCGATCTCGCCGGACTGCTTGAGGCGCACCAAGGCGCGCAGCACCTGCTGCGCCGGAATGGCCGGGTCGTTGCGCACCATGCAGCCCAGGTCCTGCGCTTCCAGCAAGGCCAGCGGGCGCAGGCGCTGCTCCCGGGGTTGCTGGCGGTTGAACCATTGCAGCGACAATTGGTTGCTCACCGCATAACGATAACGGCTGGCTTGCAGTTTCTGCAGGGCCAGGTCCTGGTTGCGGCTGTCTTCGCGCTTCAGTAGACGCTGCGCGAACAGCGGGTCCAGGGCCGGGTAGGTGTAGCCCAGCACCGTACCGATGGCTTGTGTGGGCAGTTGCGCCAGGCCGCCGGGCAGGCTGTCGCCGGCACGCCCGACCAGCAGGTCGCGTTGATGGATCAGCGGTACGCTCCAGATGAACTCACCGGGCCGTTCGTTGAGCCAGTTGCTGGCCACGTAGCAGCGCACGTCGATGTCGCCATCGGCCATGGCCTGCTCCAGGCGCAGGCGTGCCATTACGTGGTATTGCGGGCGCACCCCGGCTTCACGGGCCAGGGCCTGGATCAGGTCGAAGAGAATGCCTTCCACCGGCACATCGCCCTCGGTGCGCATCAACGGCATGCTCCAGCTCTCCGCGACGGAGAAGCGCAGCACAGGCTGCTCGGCAAGGCCGGTGGAGCACCATAGCAACAGGATGGCGAGAAGTCGCCGCACGTCTATCCTCCTTGGACTTTCTATGTTCACCGGCAGCGTCCAAAGTCTAGACGAGCCTGGCAGGGTGCAATTTTGCCCCCGCTCCGCTAGCATTAGCGATCTTCCGCTCGATCAGGCTGCGATGGTTTTTTGATGAGTTATCAGGTTCTTGCACGTAAATGGCGCCCGCGCTCGTTCCGCGAGATGGTAGGCCAGACCCATGTGCTCAAGGCATTGATCAACGCCCTGGACAACCAGCGGCTGCATCACGCCTACCTGTTCACCGGCACCCGCGGGGTCGGCAAGACCACCATCGCGCGGATCATCGCCAAGTGCCTGAACTGCGAGACCGGTATCACCTCCACACCTTGCGGCACCTGTTCGGTATGCCGGGAAATCGACGAAGGCCGCTTCGTCGACCTGATCGAGATCGACGCCGCCAGCCGCACCAAGGTCGAGGACACCCGTGAACTGCTCGACAACGTGCAGTACGCGCCCAGCCGCGGACGCTTCAAGGTCTACCTGATCGACGAAGTGCACATGCTTTCCACCCACTCCTTCAACGCCTTGCTCAAGACGCTGGAAGAGCCGCCACCGTACGTCAAATTCATCCTCGCCACCACCGATCCGCAGAAGTTGCCGGCCACCATTCTTTCGCGCTGCCTGCAGTTCTCGCTGAAGAACATGAGCCCGGAGCGGGTAGTCGAGCACCTCACGCACGTGCTCGGTGCCGAGAACGTGCCATTCGAGGAAGATGCCCTGTGGCTGCTTGGCCGCGCCGCCGACGGCTCGATGCGTGATGCCATGAGCCTGACCGACCAGGCCATCGCCTTCGGCGAGGGTAAGGTACTGGCCGCCGATGTGCGGGCGATGCTCGGCACGCTCGATCATGGCCAGGTGTACGGCGTGCTGCAGGCCTTGCTCGAAGGTGATGCCCGGGCGCTGCTCGAGGCGGTGCGCGCCTTGGCCGAGCAGGGGCCTGACTGGAACGGCGTGCTGTCCGAGATGCTCAACGTGCTGCACCGGGTCGCCATCGCCCAGGCGTTGCCCGAAGCGGTGGACAACGGCCAGGGCGATCGCGACAAGGTGCTCGCGCTAGCGGCTGCGTTGCCGGCCGAGGATGTGCAGTTCTACTACCAGATGGGCCTGATCGGTCGGCGCGACCTGCCGCTGGCGCCGGATCCGCGCGGTGGCTTCGAGATGGTCTTGCTGCGTATGCTCGCGTTCCGTCCGGCCGATACCGATGACGCGCCGAAACCTGCGCTAAAGCCGGTGGGGATCAGCCAGGCCACAGCTGATCCAGCCAAGCCGGTGGCAACTGCGACCGTGGTTGCCGAGCCTTCCGTGGTTGCCGCTGCGCCTGAGCCTGTTGCGCCGCCCGCACCAGTGGTCGATGAAGCGCCCGCCGCCGAGCCGGTCGCTGCTGTTGCGCCCGCTGTGGCGCCGGAACCGGCCCCTATGATGGAACCTGAACCCGAGCCCGAGCCCGAGCCCGAGCCAGCCGTTGCGCCGCCAGAGGCAGTGGTCGACCTGCCATGGGAAGAACCTTCCCCGCCCGTCGCAGCCCCGGCGCCGGTCACCCCGGCCGTTGTCGCGCAGCCTGCTGGCGAGCAACCGGACTACGACGAGCCGCCCTTCGATCCGTCGGCCTATGCGTCGGTCGGCATGGAGCGCGACGAGGACGGCCCGGATGACGACTATTACGCACCGCAAGCCGATCCGGCAGGTTTCAGCTATCTGGACGAGCTCGCCGAGCATATCCAGGAAGACGCCCCTGCGGCGGCGCCCGAGCCTCTGCCCGCGGCGCAACCGGCCACGGGCCTGGCCTTGCAATGGCTGGAATTATTCCCACAGTTGCCTGTCTCCGGTATGACAGGCAACATCGCCGCGAACTGTACGCTGATCAGCGCCGATGGCGATGACTGGCTGCTGCACCTGGACCCAGGCCAGGGTGCGTTGTTCAACAGCACCCAGCAACGCCGGCTCAACGAGGCGCTCAACCAGCATCTGGGGCGTACGCTGCGCCTGCAGATCGAGCTGGTTCGCCCCGAGCAGGAAACCCCGGCCCAGGCCGCCGCGCGCAAGCGCGCCGAGCGCCAGCACGATGCGGAGCTGTCGATCGAGCAGGACCCGCTCATCCAGCAGATGATCAAGCAGTTCGGCGCCCGGGTGCGGCACGATACAATCGAACCTGTAGACGCGGCCCTGGCAAACCCCGGGCAGTGAAGCGAACCCCTTGCGCCCGGCCTCGTGCCGGCCGCACATACGACCCAATCGAGGATTCTCCCATGATGAAAGGTGGCATGGCCGGCCTGATGAAGCAGGCTCAGCAGATGCAGGAAAAAATGGCCAAGATGCAGGAAGAGCTGGCCAACGCAGAAGTCACCGGCCAGTCCGGTGCAGGTCTGGTCAGCGTGGTGATGACCGGTCGTCACGACGTCAAGCGCGTCAACATCGACGCCAGCCTGATGACCACCGATCCGGACGACAAGGAAGTCCTCGAGGACCTGATCGCCGCCGCACTCAACGACGCCGTGCGCAAGGTCGAGCAGAACAGCCAGGACAAGATGGGCAGCATGACCGCCGGCATGCAACTGCCGCCTGGTTTCAAGATGCCGTTCTGATCGACGGTTTGCAGCACATGGGGAGCACGATCGGCTGATCGCTGCTCCCTTCTTCATTCTGTACCACTGACAGGCCTGCCTACATGAGCTTCAGCCCCCTGATCCGCCAACTGATCGATGCCCTGCGTGTGCTCCCGGGTGTCGGCCAGAAAACCGCCCAGCGCATGGCCCTGCAGTTGCTCGAGCGCGACCGCAGCGGCGGCACGCGCCTGGCCCAGGCCCTGAGCCAGGCCATGGAGGGTGTTGGCCATTGCCGCCAGTGCCGCACCCTGACCGAGCAGGAATTGTGCCCGCAGTGCGCCGATCCTCGCCGCGATGACACCCAGCTGTGCGTGGTTGAGGGGCCGATGGATGTGTATGCGGTAGAGCAGACCGGCTACCGTGGTCGTTACTTCGTGCTCAAGGGGCACCTATCGCCGCTCGACGGCCTGGGCCCGGAGGCGATTGGAATTCCGCAACTGATGGCGCGGATCGAGGAGCAGGGCACCTTCAGCGAGGTGATCCTGGCGACCAACCCCACGGTGGAAGGCGAGGCGACGGCGCATTACATCGCCCAGTTGTTGGCCGAGAAGGGCCTGACTGCCTCGCGGATCGCCCATGGCGTGCCGCTGGGCGGAGAGCTGGAGCTGGTGGACGGTGGCACGCTTGCGCATGCCTTTGCCGGGCGCCGTCCTATCTCGCTGTAAGTGTTGGGGCGCAGCGCGCCCCAAGCCAGTTACTTGTTGGTGTAGATCTGGTCGAACACGCCACCGTCGTTGAAGTGGGTCTTCTGTACGGTGCGCCAGTCACCAAAGGTCTTCTCCACCGAGAGGAAGTCGACTTTCGGGAAGCGGTCGGTGTATTTGGCCAGGACCGTGGCATCACGCGGGCGCAGATAGTTCTGTGCGGCGATTTCCTGGGCTGCCGGCGACCACAGGTACTTGAGGTATTCCTCGGCCACGGCGCGGGTCTGCTTCTTCTCGACGACCTTGTCGACCACGCTCACCGGCGGCTCGGCTTCCGCCGACACGCTTGGGTAGACCACCTCGAACTGATCACGACCGAACTCGCGGGCGATCATCTCGGCTTCGTTCTCGAAGGTGACCAGCACGTCGCCGATCTGGTTGGTCATGAAGGTCGTTGTGGCAGCGCGGCCGCCAGTGTCGAGCACCGGTGCCTGCTTGAACAGCTTGCCGACGAAATCGCGGGCCTTGGCTTCGTCGCCGCCTTGCTTGAGGACGTAGCCCCAGGCCGAGAGGTAGGTGTAGCGGCCGTTACCCGAGGTCTTGGGGTTGGGCACGATCACCTGTACGCCATCCTTGAGCAGGTCCGGCCAGTCTTTCAGCGCCTTCGGGTTGCCCTTGCGCACGATGAACACGGTGGCCGAGGTGAACGGGGCGCTGTTGTTCGGCAGGCGGGTAACCCAGTTGTCCGGCACCAGCTTGCCGTTGTCGACCAGGGCATTGATGTCAGTGGCCATGTTCATGGTGATGACATCGGCCGGCAGGCCGTCGATCACCGCCCGCGCCTGTTTGCTCGAACCGCCGAAGGACATCTGCACATTGACCTTCTCCTTGTGCTCTTCTTCCCAGTGCTTCTGGAACGCCGGGTTGTAGTCCTTGTAGAAGTCGCGCATCACGTCGTAGGAGACGTTCAGCAGGGTCGGCGCGGCCTGGGCCAGGTTGCCGAGAGCCAGGCCTGCGGCGAGCAGCGAGGCGCTGAAGAGTTTTTTCACAGGGGCGTTCCTTGTTGTGAGTGAAAGTTTGGCAATGTGCCAGCAACTATAACCTTTGGTTCTTGAGCCATTAAAGATCAAAACAGACTTTGCTTATGCCTGCTCGGTCACTGTCTTGGGGAACAACGCATTGCCACAGCGCGAACAGAATGCCGCCGTCGGCTCATGGGTTTTCTTGGCACAGGTCGGGCAATCGTGGCGCAGCTGTTCGCCGCGCATGGCGTTGGCCAGCTCGGCGGTGAAGATCCCGGTGGGCACTGCGATGATCGAGTAGCCGATGATCATCACCAGCGAGGACAGTACCTGGCCCAGCGGCGTCTTGGGCACGATGTCGCCGAAGCCGACTGTGGTCAGGGTGACGATGGCCCAGTAGATGCCCTTGGGAATGCTGGTAAAGCCGTGCTCGGGCCCTTCGATCACGTACATCAGCGTGCCGAACACGGTCACCAGGGTCGAAACGCTGACCAGGAACACGATGATCTTCTGTTTGCTGCCGCGCAACGCCTCGAGCAGATAGTGCGCCTGCTTGAGGTAGGGGCTGAGCTTGAGCACGCGGAAGATCCGCAGCATGCGGATCACCCGAATGATCAGCAGGTACTGGGCGTCGCTGTAGTACAGGGCGATGATCCCCGGCACGATGGCCAGCAGGTCGACCAGGCCGTAGAAGCTGAACGCGTAGCGCAGCGGCTTGGGCGAGCAGTACAGGCGGGTGAGGTACTCGGCGAGGAAGATCGCCGTGAAGCCCCACTCGATGCCGGCCAGCAGGCCGGAATAATTGCGGTGCACATCGTCGATGCTGTCGAGGATGACGGTGACCAGGCTGGCCAGGATGATCAGCAGAAGGATCTTGTCGAAGCGTCTTCCAGCGACGGTGTCGGTCTGGAAGACGATCACATAGAGCCGCTCACGCAGGCTCGCAGTGGTGTTCATGGGCTCGTTCCGTTATGCGTTGCGGGTGAGCCTAGGGCCTGCTTCTCAGCCGTGCAAGCGCTGCGCGCTGCGCCGCCGCCCCTGTTGCACAAGGTGGCTGCCCAGGTGCATCAGCCAGCAGGCGATGACGAACGGGGCGGTGAGCGCCGGCAGCGGCCACAGGCTGGACAACGCTTGCAGCAACAGCGCCAAGGCGATGGCCAGCAGGGGGATCCAGGGGCGCTCGCCCTGGCGGCTGAACGCCAGGGCGGCCAGCGCCGCATTGAAGCCATACAGCCCCATCCAGGCCACCGCAGGTTGGTCGGCCAGCAATGCCGCACCGCCGCCGATGGTCGAGCCGAGCAGGGCCCAGAGCGCCGCATAGGGGTTGGCGACCAGCATCCCTAACACGATCAGCAGGCCTGCCAGGGGCTCGTCCAGCAGGAATATCTGGCCCAGGCCGCGCAATACGCCGTGCAACGGGTCGGGCGCGGCCTGCGGGCTGGCCAAGGGTTCGGCCGCCAGCAGGATGATCCAGCCGAGCAGCACGAAGGGCGCGGTGTAGGCGACCAGCAAGGTGCCGCCGCGCTTGCGCCACTGGTGGGTGAGGATGCTCGACAGGCCACCGGCGGCGAGGATCAGTGGCGGCAGGATCGCTGACCAGGGCAGCACCGCGCAGATCAGCACGCCGATCAGCACGCCGTTGTAGCAATACAATCCGGCCTGGCGGTCGGCGCGTTCATAGCCGCGCCGTTGCGCGGTCAGCAGGCCGGCCAGTGCGCCGAGCAGCGCGCCGCCGACCAGGTCGGGCGCAGTGAGGAGGATGGCCAGCAGGCAGCACAGGCCGCACAAGGGACTGCGCAGCAGCAGCACCTGGCTGAAGCCATTGAGCAGTGCCGTGGCCCAGTCTGGGCACGGGTTGACGAAATTCTTGGTGTACATGGGCAGTCGGCAAGGTGAGTGAAAGGCGCTGGGCCTCTTCGGGCCTCGGTTGTGCGCCATCGGATTGTTTTTTGTAGGAGCGGGCTCGCCCGCGAACACGGGCGCAGCCCGTGCCATTCACCGCTGTGCCCTTTTCGCGGGCAAGTCGCAGCGGCGAACCGCCGCTCCTACAAAAGTGCAGAGCCGGTCTTCAGATCAAAGTCTCGATCCGCAGGGTATTGGTGCTCCCCGGCTGGCCGAATGGCACCCCAGCGGTAATCAGCAGGGTGTCGCCGCGGCTGGCCATACCTTGCGCCTGGGCGATCTCCAGTGCAGTCGAG
This sequence comes from Pseudomonas sp. RW10S2, assembly GCF_014268985.1. Lineage (NCBI taxonomy): Bacteria > Pseudomonadati > Pseudomonadota > Gammaproteobacteria > Pseudomonadales > Pseudomonadaceae > Pseudomonas > Pseudomonas sp. RW10S2. The sequence continues at coordinate 14,654 of NZ_JABWRO010000021.1, forward strand.
CAGATCTCATCGACCTGGCGCAGACGGTCGTTGACCACCGAATGCACACCCCAGGTGACGCTGAGTCGGCGCGCGGTCTTGAGGTTCGGCGTCAGGTTGAGGATGGGCGCACGCGGTCGCTCGCGGGCGGCGCGCAGGGTCGAGGCCCCTGACTCGCTGTAGTTGACCAGCACCGCCACCGGCAGGATGCCGCTGATGCGCCGAATCGCGCAGCTGATGGCATCCGAAACCGTGGCCTCGGCCTTGGGGCGGCCGACGTCGAGCTGTGCCTGGTAGTCCGGGCCGTTCTCCACCTGGCGGATGATCTTGCTCATCATCTGCACCGCTTCCAGTGGATAGTCGCCGGAGGCGGTTTCGGCCGACAGCATCACCGCGTCGGCGCCTTCGGCCACGGCATTGGCCACGTCGGTGACCTCGGCGCGGGTCGGTGCGGGCGAGAAACGCATCGATTCGAGCATCTGCGTCGCTACCACCACCGGCTTGCCCAGTTGGCGGCAGGTATTGATGATGCGCTTCTGGATCTGCGGCACGCTCTCGGCCGGCACTTCCACGCCCAGGTCGCCCCGGGCGACCATGATCGCATCGGACAGCTCGGCGATGGCCTGCAGTTGCTCGACCGCCGAGGGCTTCTCGACCTTGGCCATCAGGTAGGCACGTTCGCCGATCAACTGGCGCGCCTCGACGATGTCTTCGGGGCGCTGGACGAACGACAGCGCCACCCAGTCCACGCCCAGTTCCAGGCCGAAGGCCAGGTCGCGGCGGTCTTTCTCGGTGAGCGGCGAGAGGTCCAGCACCGCCTGGGGGACGTTGACGCCCTTGCGGTCGGACAGCTCGCCGCCAGCCAGCACTTCGGTGTCGATGGCGTCGGCGTGCTTGGCGGTGACCCGCAGGCGCAGCTTGCCATCGTCGAGCAGCAGGTCCATGCCGGGCTCCAGCGCGGCGATGATTTCCGGGTGGGGCAGGTTGACCCGGCGGCTGTCGCCCGGGGCCTTGTCCAGGTCCAGGCGCAGGGCCTGGCCACGCTGCAACTGCACCTTGCCTTCGGCGAAGCGGCCGACACGCAGTTTCGGCCCCTGCAGGTCCATGAGGATGCCCAGCGGGTAGTTCAGTTGCTGCTCGACCTCGCGGATCCACTGGTAGCGCAGGGCGTGGTCGGCGTGTTCGCCGTGGCTGAAGTTGAGGCGGAAGATATTCACCCCGGCCTCGACCAGTTGGCGGATGTCATCGATGCCGTTGATCGCCGGCCCCAGGGTGGCGAGGATTTTCACTTTTTTATCGGGCGTCATGATTGCGAGGTCTCGAGGATCAGGATGGCGCGGAAGTCGTTGACGTTGGTGCGGGTCGGCTCGGTGACGATCAACGCATCGAGCGCAGCGAAGTAGCCATAGCCGTTGTTGTTGTCCAGCTCATCGCTGGCCGACAGGCCCAGGGCCTGTGCGCGGCCGAAGCTGTCCGGGGTCATCAGGGCGCCGGCGTTTTCTTCGGAGCCGTCGATGCCGTCGGTGTCGCCGGCCAGTGCGTACACGCCAGGCAGGCCCTTGAGGCTTTCGGTGAGGCTGAGCAGGAATTCGGCGTTGCGCCCGCCACGGCCATTGCCGCGCACGGTGACGGTGGTCTCGCCGCCGGACAGGATCACGCAGGGGGCCTTCAGCGGCTGGCCATGCAGGACGATCTGCCGGGTGATGCCGGCGTGCACCTTGGCCACTTCGCGCGATTCACCTTCCAGATCCCCCAGGATCAGTGGGCTGAAACCGGCCTGGCGGGCTTTCACTGCGGCAGCCTCGAGTGATTGCTGGGGTTTGGCGATCAGTGTGAAGTGGCTGCGCGCCAGGGCTGGGTCATCGGCCTTGACGGTTTCCGATGCCGGGTTGTTCAGCCAGTCGATGACCGCTTTGGGCGCCTCGATGTCGTAGCGCTTGAGGATCGCCAGGGCATCGGCCGAGGTGCTCGGGTCGGCCACGGTGGGGCCGGAGGCGATGACGGTGGCCAGATCGCCCGGTACGTCGGAAATGGCGTAGGTATAGACAGTGGCGGGCCAGCAGGCCTTGGCCAGGCGTCCGCCCTTGATCGCCGAGAGGTGCTTGCGCACGCAGTTCATCTCGCCGATGGTCGCGCCGGACTTGAGCAGCGCCTTGTTGATCTGCTGCTTGTCGGCCAGCGTGAGGCCGTCGGCGGGCAGTGCCAGCAGGGCCGAGCCGCCGCCGGAGAGCAGGAAGATGACGCGGTCGTCTTCATCGAGGTTGCTGACCAGTTGCAGCACGCGCTTGGCGACCGCAAGGCCGGCGGCGTCGGGGACCGGGTGGGCGGCTTCGACCACCTCGATCTTCTGGCAATTGGCGCCATGGCCATAGCGGGTCACGACCAGGCCGGAGACTTCGCCCTGCCAGCTCTTCTCGACCACTTCAGCCATGGCGGCGGCGGCCTTGCCGGCACCGATGACGATGACCCGGCCGCTGCGGTCGGCGGGCAGGTGAGGTTCGAGGACCTGACGGGGGTGGGCGGCGGCGATGGCTGTGTCGAACAGCTCGCGCAGGAGTTTCTGTGGATCGACCGACATGGCAGGCTCCCAAAATTCTTGTTGTTCTGCGAAATCGAAAACGCCCCTGGAACTGCCTCCGTGCAGGCCGAACCAGGGGCGGGTGTTGCTCGGGGTCACCGCTGGGCCTGTGGTCGCAGGTTCAGCGGTGTTGGCTTCTTCGCTCCTAGGAGCGGGCTTGCCCGCGAAGAGGCCGGTATGGCTTACAAATTACTGGTCGTCACGAATCGAGAAGTTGGCCATGTGCTCCAGCCCCTTGATCAGCGCCGAGTGGTCCCAGTTGCTGCCACCCAGTGCTGCACAGGTGTTGAATACCTGCTGCGCATTGGAGGTGTTGGGCAGGTTGATACCCAGCTCCTTGGCGCCCTGCAGCGCCAGGTTGAGGTCTTTCTGGTGCAGGCTGATACGGAAGCCCGGGTCGAAGGTGCCCTTGATCATGCGTTCGGCGTGCACTTCGAGAATCTTCGAGGAGGCGAAACCGCCCATCAGCGCCTCACGCACCTTGGCCGGGTCTGCGCCGTTCTTGGCGGCGAACAGCAGCGCTTCGCTGACGGCCTGGATGTTCAGGGCGACGATGATCTGGTTGGCCACCTTGGCGGTCTGGCCATCGCCATTGCCACCGACGCGCGTGATGTTCTTGCCCATGGCTTCGAACAGCGGCAGGGCGCGCTCGAAGGCTTTCGGGCAGCCGCCGACCATGATGCTCAGGGTTGCGGCCTTGGCGCCGACTTCACCGCCGGACACCGGGGCGTCCAGGTAGGCGGCGCCGGTGGCCTTGATTTTCTCGGCGAAGGCCTTGGTGGCGGTGGGGGAGATCGAGCTCATGTCGATCACCACCTTGTTCGGGCCGACACCTTCACCGACGCCATTCTCACCGAACAGCACGCTCTCGACCTGCGGGGTGTCGGGCACCATCACGATGATGAACTCGGCTTCCTGCGCCACCTCTTTAGGGTTGGCCAGGGCCACGGCGCCTGCGGCGATCAGGTCGGCGGGGGCGGCATCGTGGTGGGTGGAAACGAACAGGCTGTGACCTGCCTTTTGCAGGTTCTGGGCCATGGGCTTGCCCATGATGCCGGTGCCGATGAAACCGATTTTAGCCATGAGAATGTGCCTCTCTTGTTATAGGACGCGCGGATCCTGTGGGAGCGGGCTTGTCCCGCGATGGCGGTGGTGGGCTCACCGCCGCCATCGCGGGACAAGCCCTACTCCCCCAGGGAGCGACTGTGTTCGTTAGATCGCGTTATGGGTTTTCAGCCAGGCGAGCCCGGCCTCGGTGGTGGTCTTGGGCTTGTACTCCGCGCCCACCCAGCCCTGGTAGCCGATGCGGTCCAGGTGCTCGAACAGGAAGCGGTAGTTGATCTCGCCAGTGCCTGGCTCGTGACGACCAGGGTTGTCGGCGAGCTGGATGTGATTGATCTGCTTGAGGTGGGTTTCCATGGTCCGGGCCAGGTCACCTTCCATGATCTGCATGTGATAGATGTCGTACTGCAGGAACAGGTTGGCACTGCCCACCTCGGCCTGGATCTCCAGGGCCTGGGCGGTGGTGTTCAGGTAGAAACCGGGGATGTCGCGAGTGTTGATCATTTCCATGACCAGGCGGATCCCGGCGGCTTCGAGCTTGTCGGCGGCGTACTTGAGATTGTCGACGAAGGTCTTGCGCACATCGGCGCACTGCAGGCCTTGCGGACGGATACCGGCCAGGGCATTGACCTGTTTGTTGCCCAGCACCTTGGCGTATTCGATGGCCTTGTCGACGCCGGCGCGGAACTCTTCGACGCGGTCGGGGTGGCAGGTGATGCCGCGTTCACCTTTGGCCCAGTCGCCTGCAGGCAGATTGAACAGCACCTGGGTGAGGCCGTGGGCATCGAGCTGCTGTTTGATCTCGCTGGCGCTGAAATCGTACGGGAAGAGGTATTCGACACCGCTGAAGCCCGCGTCTGCGGCGGCCTTGAAGCGGGCCAGGAAATCCTGTTCGGTGAACAGCATGGACAGGTTGGCAGCGAAGCGAGGCATGGTTGTCTCCTTGCAGATGAAAGCCCCCGGCAGCCTGCGCGGGGGCGTCGGCAATCAGTCGAGCAGCGAGATGGCGGTCGGCGCGTCGTTGCCGACCAGTGCGAGGTCTTCGAACTCGTTGACCGCGTTGATCTCGGTACCCATGGAAATGTTGGTGACGCGCTCGAGAATCACCTCGACCACCACTGGCACGCGGAACTCTTCGGCCATTTTCTGCGCCTTGAGCAGGGCAGGGGCGATCTCGCCCGGCTCGAACACGCGCAGCGCCTTGCAACCCAGGCCTTCGACCACGGCGACGTGATCCACGCCGTAGCTGCCGGCTTCGCTGGAGTTGATGTTCTCGAACGCCAGTTGTACACAGTAATCCATGTCGAAGCCACGCTGGGCCTGGCGGATCAGGCCGAGGTAGGCGTTGTTCACCAGCACATGGACGTAGGGCAGGTTGAACTGCGCACCGACCGCCAGTTCCTCGATCATGAACTGGAAGTCGTAGTCACCCGACAGCGCGACCACCTTGCGTTTCGGGTCGGCCTTGACCACGCCCAGCGCTGCCGGGATGGTCCAACCCAGCGGGCCCGCCTGGCCACAGTTGATCCAGTGGCGCGGCTTGTACACGTGCAGGAACTGCGCGCCGGCAATCTGCGACAGGCCGATGGTGCTGACGTAGCAGGTGTCCTTGCCGAACACCTGGTTCATCTCTTCGTACACGCGCTGCGGCTTGACCGGCACGTTGTCGAAGTGGGTCTTGCGCTGCAGGCTCGACTTGCGCTCCTGGCAGTCTTCCAGCCAGGCCTTGCGGCACTTGAGCTTGCCGGCGGCTTTCCATTCGCGGGCCACTTCCAGGAAGGCGTCCAGCGCGGCACCGGCGTCGGAGACGATGCCCAGGTCCGGGGTGAACACACGACCGATCTGGGTCGGTTCGATGTCGACGTGCACGAACTTGCGGCCTTCGGTGTAGACATCGACCGAGCCGGTGTGACGGTTGGCCCAGCGGTTGCCGATGCCGAACACCAGGTCGGACTTGAGCAGCGTGGCGTTGCCGTAGCGGTGCGAAGTCTGCAGGCCGACCATGCCGACCATCAGTTCGTGGTCGTCAGGGATGGTGCCCCAGCCCATCAGGGTCGGGATCACTGGCACGCCGGTCAGTTCAGCGAACTCGACCAGCTTGTCGCTGGCGTCGGCGTTGATGATGCCGCCACCTGCGACCAGCAGCGGACGTTCGGCGTCATTGAGCAGGGCCAGGGCTTTCTCGGCCTGGATGCGCGTGGCCGAAGGCTTGTGTACCGGCAGTGGCGCGTAGGCGTCGATGTCGAATTCGATCTCGGCCATCTGTACGTCGAACGGCAGGTCGATCAGTACTGGGCCTGGGCGGCCGGTGCGCATTTCGTAGAAGGCTTTCTGGAAGGCATAGGGCACCTGGCCCGGCTCCAGCACGGTGGTGGCCCACTTGGTCACCGGCTTGACGATGCTGGTGATGTCGACGGCCTGGAAGTCTTCCTTGTGCAGACGGGCGCGGGGGGCCTGGCCGGTGATGCACAGGATCGGGATGGAGTCGGCCGAGGCGCTGTACAGGCCGGTGACCATGTCGGTGCCGGCTGGCCCGGAGGTGCCGATGCACACACCGATGTTGCCCGGGTTGGCGCGGGTGTAGCCCTCGGCCATGTGCGAGGCACCTTCGACGTGGCGAGCGAGGACGTGATCGATGCCGCCGACTTTCTTCAGGGCCGAGTACAGCGGGTTGATGGCAGCCCCGGGAATGCCGAATGCCGTCTCTACGCCTTCACGGCGCATGACCAGAACGGCTGCATCGATTGCTCTCATTTTGCTCATGATTTGTGCCTCATCGATTTTGTAATTGTATACAACCTACTTTGCTCCAAAGTGTATTCACGCTCTGAGCTTCAGGTCAATGTATTTTCATCGGGTAGATTGGCTTTCGCTGGAAACCCCACAGAAAAGGCGCTCTATCTGATTGAGTACGATCGTTCAAAAATATTGTATACAAAAAATCTTTCTGTTGTGTTCTATTTGCTTATCGGTTTTCAACTGCCCCTCAGGGCTTCTCACAACAAGAAGAGGACCTTTCCATGAACGCAATGACGCTCAACGTCGCCAACACCTTGGTCGCCGCTGCCCTTGCCGCCGGGCGCAAGATCGACGCCGCACCGCTGACGGTGGCGGTGCTGGATGCCGGCGGCCATCTGCTGGCCTTGCAACGCGAGGACGGCGCCAGTCTGTTACGTCCGCAGGTGGCCATGGGCAAGGCCTGGGGGGCTGTGGCCCTGGGCAAGGGGTCACGCCTGCTGGCGCTGGATGCGCAGCAGCGACCGGCGTTTTTCGCGGCGTTGAACGGCTTGGGCGAGCGGTCGGTGGTGCCCGCGCCAGGTGGGGTGCTGATCCGGGATCAGGCGGGAAAAGTGCTGGGTGCGGTGGGGGTCAGCGGGGACACGTCGGACATCGACGAGCAGTGCGCAATCACTGCCATCGAGGCGCTGGGGCTTACGGCTGATGCTGGCGTGGCTGTCTGATACAGCGTTGGCCTGCGCTCCCGCCAGGGCCAGTCGGCCACGGGTGGGAGCGGTGTACGCCGACCGTCAGGCCGCCTCGGGCTCACACCCCTTGAGCACCAGGCGGATGATGGTTTCGGCGGCGGCGTCGTAATCGCTGTCGGCGAGCTTTGCCTTGCCGGTCACCACGGCAATCTGCCAATCGAAGTCGGCGTAGGTTTGCGTGGCCGCCCAGATGCTGAACATCAGGTGATGCGGATCGACCGGGGCGATCTGGCCGCGCTCGATCCAGCGCTGGATGCACTCGATGTTGTGTCGTGCCTGCTCGTTGAGCTGCTCGACCTGCCCAGGCGACAGGTGCGGGGCGCCGTGCATGATCTCGCTGGCGAACACCTTGGAGGCATGTGGCAGGTCGCGGGAGATGCGGATCTTCGAGCGGATGTAGCCGCTGAGCACCTCTTTGGGATCGCCGTCGGCGTTGAACGGCGTGGACGCCTGCATGATCGGCGCGATGATGCTCTCGAGCACCTCGCGGTAGAGGTTTTCCTTCGACTTGAAGTAGTAGTAGACGTTCGGCTTGGGCAGCCCGGCCTTGGCAGCGATATCGCTGGTCTTGGTGGCGGCGAAGCCTTTGTCGGCGAATTCCTCGCTGGCCGCGCGCAGGATCAGTTCCTTGTTGCGCTCGCGAATCGTGCTCATGGTGTCTGAATCTTCCTGTGACTGGCCGCCTCTAATAGCGATCGGGCATGGTAGCACCGGCCCGGAGAACGGCTCAAGGCGACGGCATTGGGCTAGAATCGGTCCTTTGCAATCATTGGAAACACAACGACATGGCAGGAAGCAGCTTACTGGTGTTGATCGACGACATCGCCACGGTGCTGGACGATGTTTCGCTGATGACCAAGGTCGCGGCGAAGAAGACCGCAGGTGTGCTGGGCGATGACCTGGCGCTCAACGCCCAACAGGTCACCGGGGTACGGGCCGAACGGGAGATTCCGGTGGTCTGGGCGGTGGCCAAGGGTTCGCTGCTGAACAAGGCGATCCTGGTGCCGGCGGCCCTGCTCATCAGCGCTTTCATCCCCTGGGCGGTCACGCCGCTGCTGATGCTCGGGGGTGCCTACCTGTGCTTCGAGGGCTTCGAGAAGCTGGCGCACAAGTTCCTGCACAGCCAGGAGGAGGATCAGGCGCAGCACATGGCGCGCAAGGAAGCCGTGGCCGATGTGAATGTCGACCTGGTGGCCTTCGAGAAGGACAAGATCAAGGGCGCGGTGCGCACTGACTTCATCCTCTCCGCCGAAATCATCGCCATCACCCTCGGTACAGTGGCCGATGCGCCGCTGAGCCAGCAGATCATCGTGCTATCAGGCATCGCCGTGGTCATGACGCTGGGTGTGTACGGGCTGGTGGCCGGAATCGTCAAGCTCGATGACCTGGGGCTGTGGCTGACTCGCAAGGGCTCGAGCCTGGCGCAAGCGGTCGGTAATGGCATCCTGCGTGCGGCCCCCTACATGATGAAGGGCCTGTCGGTGATCGGCACTGCGGCCATGTTCCTGGTCGGTGGCGGCATTCTCGTGCACGGCATCGCGCCGTTGCACCACGCCATCGAGGCCTTTGCCGACGGCCGTGGCGGGGCACTGACCGGAGCGTTGATCAATGGCGTGCTGGGGGTAGTGGCCGGGGCAGTGGTGCTGGCGGTGGTGAGCGTGGTTGGCAAGTTGTGGCGGGTGGTGCGGCCAGCAGCGTGATCGTCGGTGGGTCTGCTTCGCGGTTTTACCCGCGAAGCAGACCCACCGCTCAGATCAGAAGTGCACCTTGACCAGGAAGCTCATGGTGTTCTGGTCGGTGGTGAAGGCATCGCTGTCCTTGATCCCGTACTTGTCGCTCCAGTAGTCATACTCGATACCGACGTACAGTTGCTTCTCGCCCAGGTGCAAGGCCTTGCCCAGGTCATATTTGACCTGCGGGTTGAAGTGCAGGTTGGCGTGGTACCTTCCACGGCTGTTCTCGTCGTTGTCCACCACCCAGTCCATGAAACCGTCGATCAGCACATCCGATGAGCCCACGGGAATGGTGTAGGACCACACCGGAGTGATCTGCCAGACATGATCACCCGGACGGCTGCCATCGGTGGTGCGGTGGTAGAAGTTCAGCTGGAAATAGTCGAAGCCGGGAATCGCCAGGTCGAAGCCAGGGCCGATCAGGTACGCCTCGGTATCACCCTCGCCGAACTCGTAGGTCATGGCCAGCAGCACATCCTTGACCGGGCCGAACTCCAGCTTCTGGTCGAAGATCTTGCCGAACGACAGGCGTGGGCTGATCTCGCCGTAGTAGGTGTTCGGGCCGTTGTTGGCGTCCTTCTTGCCCTGGTAGAAGATCTTGTCGACGAAGATGAAGTTATCGCCGTACTTCCAGGCATCGGCGTGCTCGAAGGTGACGGTCTGCTGGGTCTCGGGGTTGACCTTGAAGTTCTTGCCCCAGAGGTAGGTCAGGCTGTTGGTCTGCCACTGCAGCAGGTCTTCGGCGAAGCTGGTGCCGCAGGCGAGCAGGCCGCCGGCGAGGATCAGGCTGTTGATGATGCGCATTGCGTGTGTCGCTCCCTTGATTGGATATTGCTGTCAGCGCTCGTGTCGGCGCCTTTCTTGTCTTTCGGGTCAGTTTTTTCGGGTTGGCCACAGCTCTCTGGCAAGTGCTGCGCCAACTTTCCGGGTTGGTCACAACCATCCTGCTCGACGTCGTTCTGAACGGATGAAAAGGGTGTTTCTGGCTGGCAAAACATCTACCAACCGCCCGAATTCATTGACTGAGCGGTCAGTAAACGCGGGCAGGATCCGGCCTGCCCTGAGCGAGGGGGCGCGCAGATTACTGGCTTGCGCGCCGGTCCTCAAGTGCTCCGTCCTGGAGCGCGGTGATACAAAATTGGGCGTTCGGTCAGGTTCTTAGAAATGCACCTTGACCAGCGCACTGGCCACGCTCTGGTTGCTCTGTAGATTGCCGCGGCTGTCGATGCCGTACTTGTCCTTCCAATAGCTGTACTCGAAGCCCACATACAACTGCCTGGCGCCCAGGTTGAGGGCCTTGCCCAGGTCGTACTTGACCTGTGGGTTGAAGTGCAGGTTGGCGTGGTAGGTGCCGCGGCGGGTCTGGTCGTTGTCGGTCACCCAGTCCATGTAGCCGTCGATCAGAAGGTCGGAGCGGCCCAGGGGAATGGTGTACGACCAGCCGGGGGTGAACTGCCAGACGTTGTCGCCGGGGCGACTGCCCTCGGTGTTGCGCAGGTAGATGTTGAGGTAGAAATAGTTGAAGCCGGGGATGTCCAGGTCGAACCCTGGGCCGATCAGGTAGGCCGCGTTCAACCCTTCGCCACGCTCGTAGGTCATGGCCAGCAGCACGTCCTTGACCGGGCCGAAGGCCAGCTTGCGGTCGAGGATCTTGCCGAACGACAGGCGCGGGCTGAATTCACCGTAGTAGGTGTTCACACCTTTGCTGGCGTCGGTCTTGCCGTTGTAGAAGATCTTGTCGATGAACAGGAAGGTGTCACCGTACTTCCACTTGTTGGCGTGCTCGAAGGTGATGGTCTGCTGGATGTCCGGGTTGACTTTGAAATCCTTGCCGTAGAGGTAGGTCAGGCTTTCGCCGTGCCATTGCAGCCAGTCGCCCGCGAAGGCGGGGAGGGTGGCCAGCAGGCTGCTGCCCAGCAGCAGGGACGAGGTGGTGCGCTTCATGTGCGAATTCCCGTGCTCTTGTTGTTGTTCGAGGTGTCTTCGGCGCGCAGGCGCCCCGGACGGCCCGCTCCCGTGGGCCGCCGGTACTGCGTTTCACTGCTTGGATGAGACGGGCGACCAGGGCGCCGCCCGCTGACTCAGTGCGGGTGACAGGCCTCGTTGTGGGCCGCGCGTTCGGCGCCCCCGAGGATGTTGAACAGCACGTTCAGCACCAGGGCGCTGAGCGTGGCCATGGCGATGCCGCTGTGGGTGATGGGCTCCATCCACTGCGGCATCTGCGCAAAGAACTCCGGACGCACCACAGGGATCAGACCGAAGCCCACGCTGACCGCGACCAGCAACTGATTGCGCCGATCACTGATGTCGGCCTCCTGGAGGATCTTGATGCCGGTGGCGGTGACCATGCCGAACATGGCAATGGAGGCGCCGCCCAGTACCGCAGGCGGGATCGAGGCGATCAGGAAGGCCGCCTTGGGCAGCAGGCTGAGCAGGATCAACAGTGCGCCTGCAACCACCGTGACATAGCGGCAGCGCACGCCGGTCATCTGCACCAGGCCGATGTTCTGGGCGAAGGAGGAATGGGTGAAGGTATTGAAGAAACCGGCTACGAACGAGGCGCCGGCATCGCACAGCAGGCCGCGACGCAGCATGCCGGGTGTCACTTCGCGGTCGGTCACCTTGCCCAGGGCCAGGAACATGCCGGTGGACTCGACGAAGATGATCACCACCACCAGGCACATCGACAGGATCGGCGCGAGGCTAAAGGTCGGCATGCCGAAGTGCAGCGGTGTGACCACCTGCAGCCACGGCGCTTCGTTCAGGCCCGACAGGTCGACCATGCCGATGGAACCGGCCAGCACATAACCCAGGCCCATGCCCACCAGCACCGACACGTTGACCCAGAAGCCACGCATGAAGCGATTGATCAGCAGGATCACGGCCAGCACCAGGCCTGCGACCATCAGGTAGATCGGCGAGCCGAAGGTTTCCGCCTGCTGCCCGCCGCCAGCCCAGTTGACCGCGACCGGGAACAGCGACAGACCGATGGAGGTGATCACGGTGCCTGTGACCAATGGCGGGAAGAAGCGCACCACCTTGGACATGAACGGCGCGATCAGCATGCCGAAGAACCCGGCAGCGATGGTCGCGCCGAAGATCCCCTGCAAGCCCACGCCGGGCATGCCGGCCATGGCCACCATGCTGCCGACGGCGGCGAAGCTTGCGCCCATCATCACCGGCATGCGAATGCCCACCGGGCCGATGCCGAACGACTGGATGATGGTGGCGACGCCGGCCACGAGCAGGTCAGCGTTGATCAGGAAAGCGACTTCTTCACGGGACAGCCCGGCGGCCTGGCCGATGATCAGCGGTACGGCGATGGCGCCGCCGTACATCAGCAGGACATGTTGCAGGCCCACCAGGATCAGTTGGAACAGGGGCAGGGGCTGTCGTGGCGGCGCAACGGGGATGTACGCCTTGGGTGACTCGGACATGCAGCACCTCGAGTTTTGTTTTTATTCTCGGATCCAAGCGGGCGGCCTCGGGCGGCAGGCCCTTTGTTCAAAGGGCCTGGGGTTCCCGCCAGAGGTCGAACGCTCGATGCTTGCTTGTTGCGGTGTTTCATTGGAAGCGAGGCCGGCAGCACCGGCCTCTATGCGGGCAAGCCCGCTCCCACAAACAGGAAGTGGGGTGTCAGTTGACCGGGGCACCCTTGGCGATCCAGTCGCCGACCAGCTTGCGTTCCTCGACGGTCATCTGGGTGATGTTGCCCAGCGGCATGATCTGGCTGGCCACGGCCTGCGCCTGGATGCGCGCGGCCTGGGCCTGGATCTGCTGCGGGGTGTCGAACATCACGCCGCCCGGGGCGGTGCTGAACAATGGGCTGGTCGGTTTCGACGAGTGGCACACGGTGCAGCGTTCCTGGATGACGTTGTGGATCTTCTCGAAGTTGCCGGGCGCAGCCTGGGCGGTGGCCTGGGCCGGAGCTTCGGCAGGTGCCTGGGCAGCCTTGGCCGCTTCCTCGGCGCGCAGCTCGGCAGCGGTCTTGCCGCCGACCGCGGTGGCTGGCAACGGCTGGTACTCGATCTTCGCGGCAGCCTGCTCGGGCGAGGTCGGCAGCGGCTTGGGACCGGTCACATAGGCCAGGCAGATCATCGCCAGGGCACCCACGGGCAGGGTCCAGGCGTACTTGTTGCTGTCGTGGCGGGTGTTGAAATAGTGACGGATCAGTACCGCAGCCACTGCGATCCCGGCCAGGATCAGCCAGTTGTACTGGCTGCCGTAGGTGCTCGGGAAGTGGTTGCTGATCATGATGAACAGCACCGGCAGGGTGAAGTAGTTGTTGTGTCGCGAGCGCAGCAGGCCCTTGGCCGGCAGTACCGGATCAGGGGTCTGGTTGTTCTCGATCGCCGCCACCAGCTGGCGCTGGGCCGGCATGATGATGCGGAACACGTTGCCGACCATGATGGTGCCGATGATCGCGCCGGTGTGCAGGTACGCGCCACGACCGCTGAACACCAGGCTGAAGCCCCAGCACGCGGCGATGATCAGCACGAACAGCACGGCGCCAAGCAGGGCAGGGCGCTTGCCCAGCGGTGAGTCGCAGAGGAAGTCGTAGACGAACCAGCCGACGATCAGCGAACCGATGCCGATGGCCACGCCTTCTGCGCCGCTCAGGGTGCTGCCCGGTGCCAGCAGGTACAGGGTTGGATTCCAGTAGAACACCACGCACAGCAAGGCGATCCCGGACATCCAGGTGAAGTAGGCTTCCCATTTGAACCAGTGCAGGTTCTCGGGCATTTTCGGTGGTGCGAGCTTGTATTTCTCCAGGTGGTAGATACCACCGCCATGGATGGCCCAGAGGTCACCTGACAACCCATCGCGCGGGTTGCTTCGATTCAGGTGGTTCTCCAGCCAGACGAAGTAGAACGATGCACCGATCCAGGCCACGCCGGTGATCATGTGAACCCAGCGAATGCTCAGGTTCAGCCATTCGTGAAGGTGTGCTTCCACAGTATGTACCTCTGCCGATCACCGACGGGCCGAGACCCGGGATGACCGACCTTTTCTTATTGGTGGGGATTGAGGATCAACATCTGTTCCTCGGTGAAGTAATGCTCGTCGCAGTTGTTGCCGGAACCACTGCGATCAACCACCAGGAAGTCATCCCGCTTTTCGATCGTCAGCACCGGGTGGTGCCAGACGCCGCGATGGTAATTAACGCCCTGCCTGCCGTTGCTGCGGAAGGCTCGGACCAAACCTGATACAGGTGCATCGCCAACTGGCGCGACCACGATCAGAAAGGGGTTGCCGAGCAGCGGGATGAAAGCCTGGCTGCCCAGCGGATGGCGCTCCAGCATGCGTACGGTCAGCGGCATCTCCAGCGCGTCGGCGCGGAAGATGCTGATGATCGCCTTGTCTTCCGGCTCGGCGGTCTCGACCGTGGCGAGCTTGTGGAAGCGCATGGTCGAGCCGTTGTTGATCATGAAGTGGTCGCTGCCATCGGTTTCGATCACGTCACCGAACGGGGCGAAGGCTTCTTTGGTCAGGGGCTCGATCATCAGGGTACGCATGCGGTTATCTCTTCTGTATTCGTTATCGGTATGTAGGGCGGACCTCGTTCGGGCAGGCCCTGGGTGCGGTCGCGTCACGCACTCGGGCCAGTCCCGGGGTTGGTCCTCAAAGCTGCAGCAGGCGGAACAGGGCGATCAGGTTGATCTGCGCCAGGGCTTCCTTGAACTCGGCATCGATGTCGTTGTGGATGCGCTTTTCGAAGGAGGCCAGGATCTGGTGCCGGTTGCTGCCCTTGACCGCCATGATGAACGGAAACTGGAATTTTGCCTTGTAGGCGTCGTTGAGCTCGGTGAAACGTGCGAACTCTTCGGCAGTGCACTGGTGAATGCCGGCGCCGGCCTGTTCGTTGGTGCTCGATTCGGTCAGTTCGCCCTGCACCGCCGCCTTGCCGGCCAGGTCCGGGTGAGCGTTGATCAGCGCCAGTTGCTCGGCGTGGCTGGCGCTGAGCAGGATGTCGCTCATGCGCTGGTGCAGCACCTCGATCTCGTCCAGCTCGCTCAGGTTGCCCAGTGCGTAGGCTTTTTCGGCGACCCACGGCGAGTGCTCGTAGATGTCGGCGAAGGCCGCGACGAAGGCGTCGCGGTCAAGGGCCGAGGGCTTGAGGGTATTGAAAGCGGTCATCAGGCGTTCTCTTTCTTATACGGATGGGTGGCGTGCCAATGGCGGGCGATATCCACGCGACGGGCGAACCAGACCTGCTCGTGGCTCTTGGCGTATTCGACGAAGCGCTTGAGCGCGGCCAGGCGCGCGGGGCGACCGACCAGGCGGCAGTGCAGGCCGATGGAGAGCATCTTCGGCGCTTCGGCGCCTTCTTCGTAGAGCACGTCGAAGGCGTCCTTGAGGTACTGGAAGAACTGCTCGCCGCAGTTGAAACCCTGTACCTGGGTGAAGCGCATGTCATTGGTGTCCAGGGTGTAGGGGATCACCAGGTGCGGCTTGTCGGTGGGGTTGTTTGCTTCCCAGTAGGGCAGGTCGTCGTCGTAGGTGTCGCTGTCATAGAGGAAGCCACCTTCCTCCATCACCAGGCGCCGGGTGTTCGGGCCGGTGCGGCCGGTGTACCAGCCCAGCGGGCGCTCGCCGGTCAGCTCGGTGAGGATGCGGATGGCTTCGAGCATGTGCTCGCGCTCCTGCGCTTCGTCCATGTACTGGTAGTCGATCCAGCGATAGCCGTGGCTGCAGATCTCATGGCCGGCCTCGACCATGGCGCGGATCACGTCCGGGTGGCGCTGGGCGGCCATGGCCACGGCAAAGATGGTCAGCGGTACGCCAGTGTCCTTGAACAGCTTGAGCAGGCGCCACACCCCGGCGCGGCTGCCGTATTCGTAGAGCGACTCCATGCTCATGTTGCGCACGCCCTGCAGCGGCTGGGCAGCCACCATTTCAGAGAGGAAGGCTTCGGACTCCTTGTCACCGTGCAGGATGTTGCGCTCGCCACCTTCTTCGTAGTTGAGCACGAAAGACAGGGCAATGCGGGCGTTGCCCGGCCATTGCGGGTGAGGTGGGTTGTTGCCGTAACCGATCAGGTCGCGAGGGTAGTCAGCGCTCACTGCAGTCTTCCTTATGTTCGTAGGTGCGGGTGGTGGGCGGACCGCGGCGGGTTGTCGCACGCACCGGATGAGGTGATTGTATACAACTTATTTGTCCATTTGTAAGCCCGTTTTTCCGCATTTCTTCCCACTTGTCGCCTCAAACCCAGGCTGGAAAAGCACTGCAAGAAACCTGCCTGATCGGTCAGATAATATCTCGGCCTGCTGCACAGGCCCTGTATTTGCGACTGATGTCCATGCTCGGAAGGCCTGCCATAAGCGGTGCGCAGGGAAGTTCAAAAAATTGTGTACAATCTGAATCGAAAGTGTCTTAATGAGCCCATTCCGGCATTTCGTCAGCCTCGTGTTGGTGCATGCCGTGTATTTTCTGCCCATGCAAACGACAAGAGGCGACAAGCAAATGGGACGTTTGACCACACACGTACTGGATGCCGCTCACGGCTGCCCGGGCAGCTCGATCAAGGTCGAGCTGTACCGTGTCGAAGGCCAGCAACTGGAGCTGGTGAACAGTGCACTGACCAACAGCGATGGCCGCGTCGATGCGCCTTTGTTGCAGGGCGATGACTACCGTACCGGTGTCTACCAGTTGCAGTTCGGTGCCGGGGACTACTACCGGGCCAAGGGTGTTGCACTGCCTGACCAGGCGTTTCTCGATGTCGTGGTGCTGCGCTTCGGCATCGATGAAGGGCAGGAGCACTACCACGTGCCGCTGCTGATCTCGCCGTACAGTTATTCGACCTATCGCGGGAGCTAGTTGGTCGCTAGAAGAATCTTCGTAGGTCCTTGCCCGCTATCACACTGGCGGGCTTTTTTCATTCTGTAGCAATTGTCCGAAACCCCGCCCGATCCCCCAGTCCCGCATCCCTTCGCTATTCCAGGCACGAAAACGTATCAGCGTTCGTCGCAAAGCACTGAGTGGCGCATTGATGGCGTGGTTCTGCTCTTGTATCCTGCGCACCCTTTCGCAGTGATGCGATCAGTTCTCAAGTGACGGATTACTTGCATGTCCCTCTTCCTCCGTGCGCTGGCAACCGGCTTTGCGCTCCTGCCGCTGCTTGCCAGTGCCGCCCCCTTCCAGTCTCCCGGCGACCGCGACCTGATTCGTGACCGTCAGGAAAACCTTCTGCAAGAGCAGCGCAAGCGCCTTGAGGAACTGCAGCAATTGCCCGGCAAGCAGGCCCCTCAGGCTCCTGTGGCGCCCTCGGAGCAAGGGCGCTGCTTCCAGATCCGCAGCGTCGAGCTGCAAGGTGCGACCCTGCTCAGCGAGCGGCAGCGCCAGGCACTGGTGGAGGGCTATGAAGGCAAGTGCCTGCAGGTCGGCGAGCTCAACGGCCTGCTCAAGCGCATCACCGACCACTACATCGACCGCGGCTACCTGACCACCCGTGCCTACCTGCCGCAGCAGGACCTGGGTTCGGGCATCCTGCAGATCATCATCGTCGAAGGGCGCCTGGAAGGCCTGGACAGCTCGGCGCTCGCCAGCCCACGGGAAATGGCCATGACCTTCCCCGGCCAGGTCTCCGAAGTACTCAACCTGCGCGACATGGAGCAGATGGTCGACCAGCTTGGTCGCTTGCCGTCGCGTCAGGTCGAAGTCGAGCTGGTGCCAGGCCAGGAAGTCGGCGGTAGCCGCGTGCAGCTCAAGGGCCAGCGTGACAAGCCCTGGCGGGTCTCGGCCAGCCGCCACAACAATGGTGATGCCAGCAGCGGCGAGCAACAGATGAACCTGGGCCTGGAGTGGGACAGCCCGTTGGGCCTGGCCGATCAGCTGAGCCTCAGGGGCGGGCGTGATGTGGTCAGCGACCACTGGCGCCATTCCGACAGCCATGGCCTGAACTACAGCCTGCCGTGGGGCTGGTGGACCTTCAACTACAGCTACAACCACAACTACTACCGCACCCGCGACACCTCCAGCGGCTTTCCCTTCAAGCTCGACGGCGACAACAGCGTGCACCAGTTCCAGGCCGAACGGGTGATCCACCGCGACAGCCTGAGCAAGACGGCGGTGAACATCGGCGTGAGCCACCTGCGCGCGCGCAACTACCTTGACGACACCCTGATCGATGTCTCCAGCACCCGCATCACCGAGCGTCAGCTTGGCGTCAACCACGGCCGACGCATCGGCAACGCCTTCGTCAACCTCGATGCCGGCTGGCAGCAGGGCATCGGCGCGCTCGACGCCCAGGGCGCAGGCGACCCCCACGGCAACGAACCGGTGTCGCGCTACAACAAGTACACCCTGACCCTGAGCTACCTGCAGCCGTTCCAGCTGTGGGGCGAACAGTTCAGCTTCGACAGCCTGGCCACCGGCCAGCGCAGCGAGGACGCGCTCTACAGTGCGCAGCGCATCAGTGTCGGCGGGCTGACCTCGGTGCGTGGCTTCAAGGATCAGACTCTCACCGGCGACAGCGGCGGCTACTGGCGCAACCATTTGCGCTGGCGTCGGCCGGTCACCTGGGCAGCCCTGCAGCCCTGGTTGCGCGAATACGGCATGGCGTTCGCCTACGACGCCGGTGTGATCAAAGGCCAGCATGGCAATGGCAAGGACCATGGGCGCCTGAGTGGCAATGCCCTGGAATTCAACGTCCGCGGCCAGTACTTCGCCGCCAGCGCAACCTTTGCCCGTTCGCTGGAGCGGCCCGATGCGGTGACCCGCCGCGAGCACCCGATCTATTTCCGCGTCGACGCCTTCTTCTGAGCGTCGGCCCTACCCATTACCCGTGACATCGCTGCCCCTTGCGGGGCAGGCCGGCAACTGGCCTGAGCTGCGACTGGAGTTTGTTCGACATGGATATCCGCACCCCACTGAACCAGTGCATCGCCCTGATCGTTGCTGGCGTGATGTTTCTCAACCCCATCGTCAGCACGGCTGCACAGCTGACCGTCGATGCAGCGGCCAATGCCAACACCAGCATCAACCAGGCCGGCAACGGGGTGCCGATCGTCAATATCGCCACCCCCAACGGCAGCGGCCTGTCGAGCAACACCTTCCGCGACTACAACGTCGGCAGCAACGGGTTGATTCTCAACAACGCCACCGGCAAGACCCAGTCGACTCAACTGGGCGGCATCATCGTCGGCAACCCCAACCTCAGGGGGCAGGCGGCCCAGGTGATCCTCAACCAAGTCACTGGCGGCAACCGCAGTAACCTGCAGGGCTACACCGAGGTGGCCGGGCAGTCGGCACGGGTCATCGTCGCCAACCCCCACGGCATCACCTGCAATGGCTGCGGCTTCATCAACACGCCACGGGCGACCCTCACCACCGGCAAGCCGATCATGGACGGCGAGCGCCTGGACCGCTTCCAGGTCGATGGCGGCGACATCGCCATCGAGGGCGATGCCCTCAACGCCACCAATCTCGACCAGTTCGACCTGATCACCCGCAGTGCCAAGCTCAATACCGAGCTGCATGCCAAGCAACTGAACATCGTCACCGGGCGCAACGACGTCCAGGCCGACACCCTGCAAGCCACCCCGCGTGCCGACGACGGCAGCGAAAAGCCCCTGCTGGCCATCGACAGCTCGGCGCTGGGCGGCATGTACGCCAACACCATCCGCCTGGTCGGCACCGAGCAGGGCGTGGGCGTCAAGCTGGCCGGCAACATGGCCGCCACCACCGGCGATATCCAGGTGGATGCCAACGGCAAGGTGACGCTTGCGCAGACCTCCAGCGCCGGCGACCTGAAGATTGCCGCACAAAGCGCCGAGCTGACCGGCAAGACCTACACCGCCGGCAGCGCCACCGTACGTGTGCGCGACGATGTGAGCGTCGGCCAGAGCCTCGCCGCCAAGGGCAGCATCAGCGTGCAGGGCGCGCGGATCGACAACCAGGGCATCATCGAAGCCGGCGTGGAGCCAGACAACAGCCGCAACGCCCAAGGCGACGTGACCCTCAAGGGCCAGACCCTGCACAACCGCGGTAGCGTGGTCGCCAACCGCAACCTCGAGATCGACAGCAGCGCCAAGCTCGACAACCAGGGTGGCAGCCTCAAGGGCCGCAACACCACGCTGACCGCAGGCTTGCTGGACAACCGCAAAGGCCAGGTGCTGGCCGACGACACCCTGAAAGCCAAGGGCGGTGCGATCGACAACCGTGAGCAAGGCCTGCTGCAAGGCAAGGGCCAGGCCGTGGTGGATATCACCGGCAACCTCGACAACCGTGGCGGCCGCGTGGTCGGTCAGGGGGATCTGCAGGTCAGCGCCGCCCGGGTGGACAACCGCGGCAACGGTCTGATCGGCAGTGACAAGCAGGCCAGGCTGACCACCCGCGCGCTGCTGGACAACCAGGACGGCGGCAAGCTCAAGGCCGATCGCCTCGACATCACCACCGCCGGGCTGCTCAACAGCGGCGGGCAGTTGCTGGGCGGCGACGTGCTGATCGTCGCCAGCGCCGACATCGACAATCGCCTCGGCCTGATCTCGGCCAAGCGTCTGCTCGATCTCAAAGCCGTGGGCCTGGACAACAGCGGCAAGGGCAACCTGCTCAGCGACGGCACCCTGGCCGTCAAAGTGGCCACCCTGAACAACCGCGACAACGGCATGCTGTCGAGCGTCGGCGACCTCGCCTTGCACGGCGAACGCCTCGACAACCGTGGCGGCCTGGTGCTTGCCGACCGCTCGCTGACCGTCACCGGCGGGGACTTCGACAACCGCGACAAGGGCGTAGCCACCACCAAGGGCAAGGCCCACATCGAAGTTGCCAGCCTCGCCAACAGCGATGCCGGTCACCTGCAGAGCGATGGCCGCCTCGAGCTGATCGCCGCTAAGGTCGACAATCAACGCCTGGGCAACATCACCGCCAAAGGTGACCTCGAAGCCCACCTGGGCACCTTGAACCAGCAGGGCGGCAGGCTGACCAGTCTGGGTAGCTTGCTGCTCACCGCCAATACCATCGACAACCAGAACGGCGGCGGGATTGGCGCGACCAGCCTGGTCGACATCCGCGCGGCGCGCGTGCTCAACCAGCAGGGTGAGATCTCCAGCGCAGGCGAGGTCGTGCTCGACGCCAGCGAGCTGCTGGACAACCAGGCGGGCAAGGTCATTGGCGACCGTGGCCTGACCCTGACCGTCCGGCGCCTGCTGAACCAGAACAAGGGCCTGCTCAGCGGCTACGACAGCCTGAGCCTGAAAGGCACCGAACTGCTCAACAACGGCGGCCGGTTGAGCAGCCACAAGCATATCGAGCTGGCCCTGGACGGCCAGTTGGACAACAGCGACGCCGGGCTCATCGTCAGTGACGGCACCCTCACGCTGAACGCCGGCACGTTGCGTAACCGCCAGGGCGGCAAGGTCTCGGCAATCGCTGCCATGGGCCTGACCAGCCAAGGGCTGCTGGATAACCAGGGCGGCATTCTGGTGACCGATGCCGGGCTGGTGCTTGACGCCGCCCGCCTGGACAACAGCCAGGGCGGCGCCATCAGTGCAGCTGGCCATGCCCAGTTGCGCAGCGGCGCCATCGACAACAGCGCCAAGGGCAACATCGGTGCCGGCAGCCTGCTGCTGGTCGCCACCCAGCTCGACAACAGCGCCCGTGGCCGCATCAGTGCCTCCGGCCAGATCGATGCGACGCTGACCGGCCTCGACCAGCATGACCACGGGCAACTGGTCAGCGGGACCGGCATCGATCTCGACCTGCAGCACGGCCAGTTGGTGAACCGCGACGGTGGCTTGCTGCGCTCGCCAGGCAGCCTGCTGTTGCGCCAGATCGGCGCGGTGGACAACCGCAACGGCGCAGAGATTTCCAGCGACCACGGCTTCAGCCTGATCGCCGACCGCCTCGACAACCGTGGCGGACGCCTGATCAGCGCCCAGGACCTGACCCTGCGCATCGCCGGTATTCTGGACAACAGCCTCAAGGGCGTGTTGTCGGCTAGCCACGACCTCGACATCGAGGCCGCCAGCCTCGATAACTTCAGTGGCGGCACCCTGGCCAGCGGCAAGGCCCTCAAGGCCGTGATCGACGGCCAACTCGACAACCACGACCAGGGCATCCTTTCTGCCGCCGCAGCGCTGACCGTCACCAGTTCAGGCGTGCTCAACAGCGAGCGTGGCGTGATGTCGGGCAACACCGGCCTGACCGTCACGACCGGACAACTGGACAACCACCAGGGCGGCCAGCTCATCAGCCAGGCGGCGCTGACCGTCACCAGCGATGGCCTCGACAACCGTGGCGGCGCCTTGAGCAGCAAGCAGGCCATGACCCTGACCACGGGCGACGTGCGCAACGGCGCCGATGCCCTTCAGCGCGGCGGTCGCATCCACAGCGATGCCGAGTTGACGCTGGTGGCCGGGCAGGTCGATTCCAGCGAGCGTGGCGAGATCTCCGCCAAGGGCGATCTGCTGCTGCGGGTGAGTGCGTTGATCCAGCGCCAGGGGCGTCTGATCGGTGAGCAGAAACTCGACCTCGACCTCAACGGCGGCGACCTGACCAACCAGGGCGGCCTGATCAGTGCCAATGGCCCGCTGATCATCCAGCGCCTGGGCACGCTCGACAACAGCGCTGGCGAAGTCACCAGCCAGCAATCCTTCAGCCTGCTGGCCAAGCGCATCGACAACCAGCAGGGCCGCATCCTCAGCGACGGCCGGCTGACCGTAGAGGCGGCACAGCTGGACAACAGCACCAAAGGCCTGATGTCCGGCGTTCAAGGCCTGCAGGTCACCGGCAGCGAACTGAACAACAGCGGCGAAGGCACGTTGTCGAGCAAGGACGGCGATCTTGCCGTGACCCTGACCGGCGCTCTCGACAACCGTGACCAGGGTGCTTTGGTCAGCAAGGGCCGCCAG
This sequence comes from Pseudomonas sp. RW10S2, assembly GCF_014268985.1. Classification (NCBI taxonomy): domain Bacteria; kingdom Pseudomonadati; phylum Pseudomonadota; class Gammaproteobacteria; order Pseudomonadales; family Pseudomonadaceae; genus Pseudomonas; species Pseudomonas sp. RW10S2. Next base: position 37,341 of record NZ_JABWRO010000021.1, read on the forward strand.
CAGATCACGGCGGCCAGCCTGGACAACCGCAAGGGCATCGTCTCCTCGGAGCAGGCGATCACCCTCAGTGTCAGCGACCGGCTCGACAACAGCGGCGGCCTCATTTCCGCCACAGGTGACCTGACGCTCGACCAGGACAGCACCGTCATCGACAACCAGGGCGGGCAGATCAACGGCCAGGCGATCAGCGTCGCCGGCAAGCGTCTGGAAAACGCCAAGGGCCAGCTCATCAGCCGCGCGGTGCTCGACCTGACCTTGACCGATGCACTGCTCAATACTGACGGCGCGCGCCTGGTCAGTGGCGCCGACCTGCTGCTCAAGGCCGCGCGTGTCGACAACCAAGGCGGCAAGCTGATCAGCCATGGGTTGCTGCATGTCGATTCGGGCACGCTGGACAACAGCCACGGCGGCAACCTCGCCAGCCAGCAGAACCTGGTGCTGCGCCTGAGCGGCGATCTGCTCAACGGCAACGATGGCCTGTTGTTCAGTGAACACGGCAAGCTCGATATCCATGCCGTAGCCCTCGACAACCAGGCCGGCACGCTCAAGAGCCAGGGCGATATCGACGTGCGCCTGGACAAGCGCCTGGATAACCGCGGCGGTCGCCTGGAGAGCCAGGCAGGCAACCTCGAACTGCACGCGGCGAGCCTCGACAACAGCGGCAATGGCATGCTCAGCGCGGCCAAAGGTCTGTTCAAGGGCGTCTTCAGCGACCTGTTCGACAACGCTGGCGGTACCACCCAGGCGCAGTCCGTGGACATCGCAGCCGATGCCAAGGTGAACAACCAGGGCGGCTACCTTTCGGCCCAGGGCGGTGACGGCAAGATCGTCACCGCCGATCTCGACAACCGCGGCGGCGGGCTGTACGCCGCCGGATTGCTGCAGGTGCAGGGCCAGCAACTGTTCAACCAGAGCGGCAAGATCGGCGCCGGGCGCATCGACTTCGGCCTGAGCGGCGCGCTCTACAACAGCCTCGGCCAGCTGGAAAGCGAGAGCGACCTGCAACTGCGAGCCAGCGAACTCGACAACCGCAGCGGCAACCTGCGCGCCCTGGGCAAGACCGGCACCAGTCGATTGATCGTGGCGGGCAACCTGCTCAACGACAACGGCGTGCTGGCCACCGCCAACCAGGACCTCGACCTGCAGATCGGTGGCCTGAGCAACAGCGGCGGGCAACTGCTGCACACCGGCCAGGGTAGCTTCGGCCTGGCCTCCGACAAGGTCACCCAGGCTGGCGGCGTGCTGCATACCGATGGCCTGCTGAGCATCGCCGCTGCCAGCTGGACCAACAGCAGCGTGCTGCAAGCCCGGCGCCTGGAACTGGACATCGGTCGCTTCGTCCAGACCGCCAGCGGCAAGCTGCTGGCCGTCGAGAGCCTCAAGGGTCGAGGCGGCGACTGGACCAACCATGGCCTGCTGGCCAGCGATGGCAGCCTGCAACTGGATCTGACCGGCAACTATGACGGCAATGGCCGCCTGAGCAGCCTTGGCGCACTGACGCTGGGCGCCAACGATATCCGCCTGTCCAGTACCGCCAGCCTGGCCGGTGGCGCCGACACCGTGGTGACCGCGCGCAACCTGCTGAGCAACGACGGTCGCCTGACCGCCCTGGGCGGCCTGACGGTGACGGCCGCCAGCCTCGAAAACCGCGGCACCCTGGGTGGCGCTGCGGCGGTGAAGCTGGCCGCCAACAGCCTGAGCAACCAGCGCGGCCTGGTGTTCAGCGGCAACGACATGACCTTGCGCGTCGGCAGCCTGAGCAACTACTACGGCGATATCTACAGCCTTGGTGGCCTCGACCTTGCCGGCAACGCCGCTGCCCGCGCGGTGCTGTTGGACAACATCTCCGGCAGCGTGGAAAGCGCCGGCAACATGACCCTGGCGGTGGACACGCTGCTCAACCGCAAGGAATTCCTGAGCTCGACCAAGAAACTGGTCGCCGGCAACGTCAACGTCTATTCCGACGACCGCTGCAAGGGCAAGGGATGCGAGCTGTACTTCTCGGCAACCGAAAGCTGGGAAGACGTCATCGACCGCGATACCCCCACCGCCTTCATCACCACTGGTAGCAAGCTGACCTTCGCCGGTGACGCATTCCGCAATCACTACAGCAGCGTTTCGGCGGCGGGTGACATCGCCATCAACACAGCGGTGTTCGAGAACAAGGGCGCCGGTGGTGGCGAGCAGCGCAACCTCACCGCGAGCATGTATACCCGTGATCGCGGCCAGTACAACGCGTTCATCCAGGCCAAGAACCAGTTCAACCAGAACCCTGGCTCGCTGACCCTCGACCAGGTCATGGCCGCTGCGGGGTATCCGCAGTACAGCATCTACGACGTCATCGACAACAGGACGCCGATCGCTGGCGCCGTGGTTGCCCCGGCGGTCGTGCAGTCGGCTGGTGCCGTGACCATCAACGCCACCCAGCGCATCGACAACAGCGTGGTGCGCGTCAATCAGGCTGGAGCCGGTGCCATCGGGGCCCGTGGCGATGCCACGGCTGATCCGCGCCAGGTCCAGACCCAGGTGCGCGCGCTCAACCCGCAGTTGCCGCCTGACCTTGCCCAGCGCCAGGTCAATCCGGTCACGCTGCCCAGCTTCAGCCTGCCGCAAGGCAGCAACGGCCTGTTCCGCATCAGCACCCAGACCGGCCAGGCCGCGATCAGCGGCGATGCCCTGGGCGCCACCGCCGACCATACCCAAGCAGGCAGCGGCACCTTCATCTCACCGCTGGCCAGCACCACCAATGCCGACAACCGTGCGGCGCAGACGCTGTCCGCCCAAGGCTCGGCTGCGGCCCAAGGCGCCGTCAGCGGCGCCGGTGTGGCGCTGGATGGCCTGGCAGCGGGTGTTCGACTGGTCCAGGGCGTCCCTGAGCGCAGCGGGCCGAGTACCTCGCACAAGTACCTGGTGGAGACCAACCCGGCCCTGACCGACCTCAAGCAGTTCCTGAGCTCCGACTACCTGCTTGGCCAGCTCAACGTCAATCCAGACCAGGCCATCAAGCGCCTGGGCGACGGCCTCTACGAACAACGCCTGATCCGCGAAGCCGTGGTGGCCCGCACCGGCCAGCGCTACATCGATGGCATGACCAGCGACGAGACGCTGTTCCGCTACCTGATGGACAACGCCATCGCCAGCAATGACAAGCTGTCGCTGAGCGTGGGCGTGTCGCTCAGCGCCGAGCAGGTCGCCGCCCTGACCCACGACATCGTCTGGATGGAGCAGGTCGAGGTCAACGGCGAGAAGGTGCTGGCGCCAGTGCTGTACCTGGCCCACGCCAACGGTCGCGTGGCTCCCAACGGCGCGCTGATCCAGGGCCGTGACGTCAACCTGATCAGCGGCGGCGACCTGGTCAACGTCGGCACCCTGCGTGCCACCAACAACCTCGCCGCCAGCGCCACCAACATCAGCAACAGCGGGCTGATCGAAGCGGGCGGGCGCCTGGACATGCTCGCCACCGACTCGATCCGCAACGCCCAGGGCGGGATCATCGCCGGTCGTGAAGTGAGCCTGACCGCGCTGACCGGCGATGTGATCAACGAACGCAGCGTCACCCGCCTGGAAGGCCGGGCCGGTGGCGAGCATGTGACCAAGGACCTGGTCGACACTGCAGCACGCATCGAGGCGGCGAACGACCTGACCATCACCGCCGGGCGCGATATCGGCAACGTGGGTGGGGTGGTCAAGGTGGGTGGGAACCTTGATATGGAGGCCTCTCGCAACCTCAGTCTGACCAGCCAGCAGTCTCTCGAAAGTCACGAGTATCAGCGTCGTCGAGTCAGTGGCTACGACACAACCATCACTCAATACGGAGGCGAGGTAACTGCCGGTGGAAGCATCACCGCGACAGCAGGTCAGGATCTTTCGGTCATCGCTAGTGATATTGAAGCTCGGCGCAACCTGACATTGAGTGCAGGTAACGACATTCTCCTGAGTTCGGCGGCCAATGAGGAGCATGACTACGCCAAGGGTAAGAAAGGCCAGACCAAGACGACAACGCAGTTGGATGACGTTCGTCAAGTAGGTGCCAGTCTGAACGCCGGAGGGGACATACAGGTCGAGGCTGGAAACGATCTGAAGATGGTTGCCAGTAAAGTCAGTGCGGGTGAAGACGCCTATCTGGTCGCGGGTGACAAGCTTGAGCTATTGGCTGAGTACGATAGCCATTACTCACTCTATGACATGAGCAAGAAGGGTAACTGGGGTAGCAGCAAGACCCAGCGTGATGAAGTTACAGATGTAAAAGCAGTTGGCAGTGAGGTCAGCAGCGGTGGCAGCACCTCTCTGGTTAGTGGTGGCGATCAGCTCTATCAAGGCGCCAAAGTCGAAGCTGGAAGTGATCTTGCAATTATCAGTGGCGGTGCAGTGACCTTTGAAGCCGTCAAAGACATGCATCAGGAAAGTCATGAGAAGTCCAAGGGCGATCTTGCATGGAACAGTGCGAAAGGCCGTGGCACGACTGACGAGACTCTTCGACAGAATCAGCTGGTTGCGCAAGGTGTCTTGACAATCAAGGCTGTCGACGGATTGAAGATCGATATCAAGCATATCGATCAGGCAACTGTCAGCCAGAGTATCGACGCCATGATCGTGGCTGACCCCAAGCTTGCGTGGCTCAAGGAAGCAGAGCTTCGGGGTGATGTGGACTGGCGTCGAGTCAAGGAGGTTCACGATAGCTTCAAGTACGATCAGTCAGGTTTGGGCGCGGGAGCTTCACTCGTCATTGCAATCATCGTGACCTATCTGACTTGGGGAGCTGGAGCTTCTGCGGTCGGAGCCGCAAGTAACTCAACGCTCGGTTTTGCCGCCAACTCGGTGGTCAGTGCTGCCGCTACCAACGCTGCCACCAGTGCGGTAAACAACCGCGGGAATCTCGGTGCGGTGGTCAAGGATGTGACCTCCAGTGATGCCATGAAAGGTTATGTGATGTCGGCGCTTGCACCGGGCGGTGACAGCATCGTGTCTCGCATTGCACTCAAAGCAGCGCTGAGTACGGTGGTCTACGGTGGCAGCCTGAAGGACAACGCTGTCCAGGCCGGCCTGGAGATTGCTGCGGACGCATTGAGCGGAGCGATCTTCAACGAGGTCGGAGATCGTCTGATGGGCAGCGGGTTGCCCAAGCGCGTCGCAGTGCATGCCATCGTCGGTGGTCTGATTGCTGAGGCGGCGGGCGGTGACTTCCGCACGGCGGCTTTGGCGGCAGGCGCGAATGAGGCGTTGGTGCAACTGGTCGGGGACAAGATCTTTCCCGGTGAAGCTCACGACCGTGTATTGGGCATGACCTCACAATTGGTCGGTATGACGGTTGCTGCCGGCCTAGGTGCAGATGCCAAAGATCAACAAGTGGCTGCTTGGGTCGCACAGCAGGCTACTCAGAACAATTTCCTTCGACATAAAGAGGTCGAGGCGTTTCTCGCCGAGCTCAAGACGTGTGATGCGAACAATTCATGCGCTGATGTACGCAAGCGGTATGGCGACCTGAATATCGAAAACCAGGAGCGGCTGGAGCGGCTGTGTGCCCGTGACATGGACGCCTGCCGTAGCGAGTACAAGTTGTTCTCGGATGACTACCAGAAAACTCATGCGCTGTTGGCTGGCAGCATGAAGGAAGTCGGATGGAAAGAGCAGTACGCGCTCGGCGCCACGATACTCAGTAACTACCAGGCCATGCAGACACTCGTCGGAACCGCCATGACCAAGGCGATGACCGATGCAGCCCAAGAGGCTGCGGGGCAGGCAGGGGTTGGGGTCGATGCAGAGGATGTCGGCACCTTTGGGATGTGGCTGCGAACTGTCGTCAAGGCCGTCACAAGTCGCAAGGGTGCAGTTGGCGGAACTGAGCGTGGCCCTTGCTGCTTCGCAGCAGGAACCTTGGTTGCGACTCCGGGGGGTGACCGAGCGATTGAAACCCTCAAGGTCGGGGATATAGTCTGGACCAAGCCTGAGCACGGGGGTGAACCCTTTGCCGCAGCGATCACAGCGACGCACATCCGTAACGATCAGCCGATCTATCGGTTGACCCTGGAAAGCACGCGCGCAGACGGTCAGGTTCAGACTGAGACTTTGTTCGTGACCCCCAGTCACCCATTCTATGTACCGGCCAGACATGATTTTGTGCCGATGGGTGACTTGAGGACTGGAGACTTGCTACAGTCCTTGGCTGATGGAGCTGGAAATGATACGTCGAGTCGCGTTGCTTCGATAAGTTTGCATAAGTTAGTCGGCGAGACATTCAATCTTTCTGTGGATGTTGGGCATACGTTTTATGTAGGTAAACTCAAAACCTGGGTTCATAACGTTGGCCCGTGTGGCGAGTCGGATGGTGTCAAGCCAGGGGGGGTGAAAAAGGAGTAGGAGCCGCAGGCCAAAAGCTGCCATCTACTTTACCAGATAACTTGACTGGTTATGCGAATCCGAAAGATATCCGGTTCACGCAAGATAGTGTTTCAAATACCTTTAAGGATGGCAAAACTCTCCAGTCGACAATTGACGGACTGAAGTCAGGGAAGATTTCTCCAGATGACTTGCCTCCTATCCGGGTATTTGAGAAGGATGGAAGGGTTTACAGCTTGGATAATAGACGATTACTTGCTGCGTCAGAAGCGGGCGTTCCAATCAAAATTGTTCCGGCTACGCCAGCAGAGGTTGCCAAGGAGGGATGGAAAATGACTACGCCCAATAATGGTTCGATTATCTGTGTTCGAGGCGTTTGTAAGTGAGGGTTGTATGAGTTTTGAACGAGTTAGAGCTATACAGACAAAAGAAGATCTTGCGGATTTTGTTGGAGAGTTCAGGGAGGGATTAGTGCTTAAGCCCGATGACTGGGAAAATCCGGACTTAGAGAGATTTTTAGCTGCAATGGAAGCCTGGATTAGGTCAATAGACATGTATGCAAAAAACTCTGGCGACAATGATGTTATTAGCCCTAGTTGGAGTACTTTTGCAAAGATATTGTGTGCATCGAAAGTTTATGAGTAGTTATTCTGTATAATAAGAATAATCACAAGATTGTTCGCAGTAACCCGCCATCTATCCCGTCTGGCATTGATCGGTCGGATTTTGATAGGTGGCGCTCTGCCGTGAGTAACTTTGATGTTGCGCTGGCAAGTCCAGAGCTTTTGCAACGCGCTCAATCCTTAGGAATAGGTTTGAGGCGTGGCGGAACTGGTACGGGGCCCTTGAGTGCAAGAGACTTCCAAGCCCTTGGTCTGAAAGATTTGTCGAGTAAGATGAGTGCCCAAGCAGGACGCGAAGTTAATTTTATGATCTATGACTCTGTGGCAACAGCCGCAAGTCGTGCTCCGAGTGCGGTGTTACCGAAATGACTATTGTGTATGATCTGTACGGTGCGGAAAAATCATGTCTTCTGTCGGCGAGAAGTGATGTGGAAAGAGCGCTGGGAGAGATTTTTGAGGAAAGGGATAGCTCTTATCAGGGTGGTATCTACTATATGTGGGGTAGGAGTGATTCAGAGAATTTTGTTTTAAAATTGAATGTTGATCATTTGGATGGCTATCCAGTAGAACAGAACTACGCGATCTATAAAATCTTACTCTATGTAAACGCTACAAGTCGTTCAGTTGATATAGAGAAATTGATTAGCCAAGGTGGTGGCTTTAAGTTGCTGAGGCATGAGGTTTTTTAACGAACACCAAGGCTGATCGGTCCAAAAGCGACAGGGCAGATTGTACCTGACGTAATTAGTCCTACTTATCGAGAGTTTCATGGGTTAAATAAAGGATTTCAGGCGCATCACACCTTGCCTAAATATTTGCGGAAGATGCTGGGGTATACGAAAAAATAACATGCCGGATCACCCTGCGGCTTTAATTATCCAGTGCTCTCATACGGGAAAGATGAATCCTGATGCTATGCATAAAGCTATTAGTAAGTATTTGCCTCCAATGATAGGTGGTAAGCCGGCTAGGTATACTGCGGGGCAAATAAGCTCGGGGCTGCAGAAAGCCTATGGCGATATAGGGCGCCCCGAATTGTTTGACTCAATCAGGTGCTTGATTAAATAGGTATGCAAGCATGACTGATAAGCAAATATATGAATTGGATGTTAATGATCTCACTTGTTTTGGTGTTTGGTACTTTCCTATGGATGAGTCTGCTGAAGATGAGCTGACAATTCGTCCTCTCCTTGATAAGGAAGCTTGTGCCGACGCTCAAGTAATCGTTCGTGCTAGTTTTGTCGGGAGGGATGGTTCTAGTTACTTAGGCTATCTGTACTGGGATGGCGGCGGGGGAGTGGATTGCTTGAAGCCTGTCATTCTTCTTGAAGATGGCTCCTTTGTTACATTCTGGAATGGGGTGGTTGAGCCGTCTTGGGCAGACTACTCTGCAAGAGCTCAAGAGCTCAGGGACGGACTTCCTTTTTCATATGTTTCAGAATGTCTTCTCGAGCTGCCTGAAATTTCAGGAACGCTTGAGGGGCTATATTATTTAAATGAGGATAAAATTTCCTGGATAAGTTGATGGTGCAGAAGGGGCTGGAGCAGCGGGGCGGCAGATGGTGCGATCAGACCTTTGCCAGGGCCAAGATAAATAGAAATATCTTGGAGTGCGAACGCTTACAGTAAAGGCGGCTTGATGATTGGTATTGATTTCGTGTTCTACCGTCATGGGCCAAGCTCAGGCTTCTAAAACGTTGGTAAGTTTTCTCAGAGAACATCTATTAAGGATGTTTCCAGCTATGTAGGCTGCGCGCTGAGATATGTGGAGATTTCTCAAAATGGTCCAGGCGGTTATGTTGTCGAGTACAACGCAGGAAAGGCGGGAGGTGCCTCCGTGGCATCCCAGACGTCCGAGGTCGTAGGCGGTAGGTTAGGGGGAATGGGAGATGATGAGTGATAAGGCCTAAGTCGAGGTTTCAAGCTTATGTACTACTTTTTATATATTTAGTTGCTTTGTTTTTCTTTACAGGTGTTATGGCAAAATTTTTAGGGGCTATAATTATTTATTATGAGCATAATGTGTGGGATTTTGGCTGGTCTGATATTTCCGGATTATTTCCTGGTTTTTTAGCTTATGCAGTACCTGTGTGGTTTGGGATATGTGTTGCCTCATATTTCAAATGGGGTGATGGGAAGTAAATTTTGAAATGATTCTCGAGCACGGATTGCTTGAGCCAAAAAGGGTCCGAGCTTGAGTGAAGCATGCCTCCCTACATCGACCCTGTGAGAGCAATTTAATGCGTCGCAGAACTACATAGCCCATTGTTAACTGCACGGACTAAAGTAGGTTGATCCTAAGCCATTGCCACCTCTGCCTAAATTGTGAGGGCTCAAGTGTGGGAAATTTGTTGTCAGATTGGTGTGCTTTTTGTAAAGGGGAGAGTGGGTTTGATAAGTCCCATTTCCTTGGGTTGCTGAAAGCTCACAATTCCAATGAAGATCTTCGAACAATATTTGGATATTTTCCATTTGCAGAGAACTTGATGGGTAGGGCTGCAAGTGTCATTGAGTCGGCGAGAAGCGAGGGTTCTCTATATCTTTTACCTAAAATTGAGGCCGATCAGTACACGCTTGTTCGGTTAGGGGGCGAATGGCTTAAGACTCAAGAAAAGATATGTGAAGCTTTGGGTGTTTCCGAAATCACTGAAATTTGTCGTAGTGCTGAGGTCTTATTCGTTGATCAGCAAAGGCTGGAAAGTGCGCTTGAACAAAATATTCCCCATTATTGGTTGTTTGACGAGGTTGGGGATGCTATTCGGGCTAGCAAGATTTCCGATTCGGATCAGATCTATGCCTTGTTCGAGTCTCTCTATGGGCTGGCTGCAGATTATTATCTTGCTTGGTATATTGCGCAGCCTTTGTTTGCGTTTGATATTGATTTGGAGTCGTATTATAGGTTTTGGCGCGCAGGGGGGAAGTGTGCCCTTACTGAGAATGGATTTTTAGTGTCTACTTGAAATCGGGACTGTTTTCCCGTGGATTATACGTCCCTTGATAACGTCAAGGGAGGGTACTGGTTCACTTCCATTTCGGAAAGGGTGCTTGTGGAATCGTGTTTGGCTCTTGTGGGGCGGGGCAATCAAGGCATGTGTTCAAATGAAAAAATGCAGCGCGTAGTACGGGGCTTGAATCGTAGTGGCTCTGTTCTTGAACGTGAGCTGGTCGAGATTGCTAATTCAGGGTTTTTGCTGTCGGAAGGATGCGTATTTCTAAATGCTTTGAAGGCTTCGTGTTCTAGCGCTACGGCCTCGAATTTTCAGGATTGCACGGGGTTTGAGTGCTTTGTTAATTCTCTGCATATAGATGACTATGTGTCTGGGGATTATCTGGTGCAAGCGCTTTTGTTTGTCTCTGAAGTCTTCTCGTTGTGGCGAGATTTCAAGTTTTTATCCGGTGATTTTGCCGCGATTGTTTTGCTGGATGAGCTTGGAGTGGTTGTAAAGTTTCATCTTGTAAGAGGCGGCGAGTCGTGGCTAGCAAGTGATTTGGAGAGGTATGAAGAGGCTGTGTTGTACATGTTGTCGTCTGACGCGCCAACAAAATTCGATTTTAACGCGCACGGCAGTTGAGAGGTTTCGATTTATCTTTTTTGGAAAGAAGCCAGCAGGTTGACGTCAAGATGATGGCGAATTAATATCGCCGCCGCTATTCCGCCCCTACCACCCTTTCGTAAGCAAGGAAGCCTTTGTGATCAAGACCCTCCTCAAAGCCACCGCCGTACTCTCCATTGCGCTGCTTTACGGCTGCGCCTCCACCCCCTCGGCGGACAAGATGCAGGCGGAGGTCGCCAACTACTCGCTGCCCAAGGCTGCGGTAGCCGACAAGGCCCTGGTCTACGTCGTTCGCCCGAGCAACGCCGGGATGATGGTGCGTTTCAACGTCTTCCTCGATAACAAGGAAGCCGAGTCGGAAATGGGCTACAACCGTGGCAATCAATACATCTACTTCTACGTGACCCCGGGCACCCACGTGATCAGCTCCAAGGCCGAGAACTGGGCCGAGATGACCGTGAATGCGAAGGCCGGTGAGGTCATCTACCTCAAGCAGGAAGTCGAAGTCGGCGTGCTGATGGCGCGCAACAGCCTCAAAGTGCTGAGCGACCTTGAAGGCCGCTACCTGGTCAAGGATGCATCGCTGGGCACCCTCGCGAAGGAAAGCAAGTAAGCGCTGTCGATCCATGCGCTGATCGGCAAGTACACAAAGGCGACCCTTGAGTCGCCTTTGTTGTGTGCATTGTCGATGCGTCTTCGACCTCTGCGCAGGCAAGCCCGCAAAGGGGGCCTCCACCTCAGATCTCGGAAACGAACGTCCCCGTTCCCTCAAGAATATTGCGCAGCGTCAGCGCCACTTCCTCCAGATCGCTACCGGCCGACGTGAGCAGGATCTCCAGCGATTCATCACCCCTGAGTGCATCCCGATCCCCCGGGGAGACCTCGATCAGCAGGCGCTCGGCACTCAAGGTCACTTTCAGCCCGTCCAGCGTCGAAGGCTCGTCATCGAGCGTCAGGTCGACGGTGTTTTCGTCCGGATAGCGGGTGAGCAGGAACATCTGGCCCTTGTCGCTGTGGCAGCACAGGGTCGCCATGTTGTCTTCCTCGTCATCGCAGGGGGTGGCGAAGAGCAGGGCGGTTTTCAGTTGCATGGGCAGCTCGGTTCAAGGAAATGAAATGCGATTGTGCCAGTCTGGGCCTTGCGCATAAACGCAATGTTACCGCCCTTTGACCGAATATGTCGCAGCGCTGCAAGCCGGGATGACCGCTCAGTCGTTAAGCTGCCCAGTTGATGGACAACCGTAAAGACACAGCCACCGGCAGTCGTCTTTGCAGCTGCCCATCCCTGGAACATGGACGCGAAGGAATCGTCCTACGCCTTGGTTTTACCGTCTTCCTGCTACGGGTTGGCTATCGTTGATCCGTACATGGCGCACGTACACGACGCTTCACCTATAACAAAGCCCAAGCGGAGTACCACAGATGGCGTTTTTCACCGCAGCCAGCAAAGCCGACTTCCAGCATCAACTGCAGGCGGCCCTGGCGCAGCACATCAGCGAGCAGTCCCTGCCACAAGTGGCGCTGTTCGCCGAACAGTTCTTCGGCATCATCTCTCTGGACGAACTCACCCAGCGTCGGCTGTCCGACCTGGCCGGCTGCACCCTCTCTGCCTGGCGCACCATCGAGCGCTTCGACCCGAGCACTGCGCAGGTGCGGGTCTACAACCCTGACTACGAACGCCACGGCTGGCAGTCCACGCACACCGTGGTCGAAGTCCTGCACCATGACCTGCCGTTCCTGGTCGACTCGGTACGCACTGAACTCAACCGCCGCGGCTACAGCATCCACACCCTGCAGACCACCGTGCTCAGCGCCCGCCGCGGGCCGAAGGGCGAGTTGCTCGAATTGCTGCCCAAGGGCACCCAGGGTGAAGGCGTCAGCCACGAGTCGCTGATGTACCTGGAGATCGACCGCTGCGCCAATGCCGCCGAGCTGACCAGCCTGACCCGCGAGCTGGAGCTGGTACTGGCCGATGTGCGCGTCGTCGTTGCCGACTTCGACCCGATGAAGGCCAAGGTCCGCGACCTGCTGGCGCTGGTTGGCGAAAACGCCTTCGGCCCAGCGCAGAACGACAAGGCCGAGGTGCAGAGCTTCCTCACCTGGCTGCTGGACAACCACTTCACCTTCCTCGGCTACGAAGAGTTCGTGGTCGAGTCCGACGCTGCCGGTGGCAGCCTGGTCTACGACGAATCGTCCTTCCTCGGCCTGCCGCGCGTGCTGCGCAGCGGCCTGAGCAATGAAGACCTGCGCATCGAGGACTACGCCGTCAGCTACCTGCGCGAGCCGCGCCTGCTGTCGTTCGCCAAGGCTTCGCAACCAAGCCGCGTGCACCGTCCGGCCTACCCGGACTACGTGTCGATCCGCCAGATCGATGCCGATGGCAAGGTCATCAAGGAATGCCGCTTCATGGGCCTGTACACCTCGACGGTGTACGGCGAAAGCGTGTACACCATCCCGTACATCCGCGGGAAAGTCGCCGAGATCGAGCGCCGCTCGCACTTCGACCCCAAGGCGCACCTGGGCAAGGAACTCACGCAGGTGCTCGAAGTGCTGCCGCGCGACGACCTGTTCCAGACCCCGATCGACGAGCTGTTCAACACCGCCATGTCGATCGTGCAGATCCAGGAACGCAACAAGATCCGTGTGTTCCTGCGCAAGGACCCGTACGGCCGCTTCTGCTACTGCCTGGCCTACGTGCCGCGTGAAATCTACTCCACCGAAGTGCGCCAGAAGATCCAGCAGGTCTTGATGGAGCGCCTGAAGGCTACCGACTGTGAGTTCTGGACCTTCTTCTCCGAGTCGGTGCTGGCACGTGTGCAGTTGATCCTTCGGGTCGACCCGAAGAACCGCATCGACATCGACCCGCAGCAGCTGGAAAACGAAGTGATCCAGGCCTGCCGTTCGTGGCAGGACGACTTCTCCGCGCTGGTGGTGGAGAACTTCGGCGAAGCCCAGGGCACCAACATCCTCGCCGACTTCCCCAAGGGCTTCCCGGCTGGTTACCGCGAGCGCTTCGCCGCGCATTCGGCGGTGGTGGACATGCAGCACGTGCTGGCGTTGTCCGAAGCCAAGCCGCTGGCCATGAGCTTCTACCAGCCACTCACCCAACTGGGCGAGCGCCAGCTGCACTGCAAGCTGTATCACGCCGACACGCCGCTGGCGCTGTCCGACGTGCTGCCTATCCTGGAGAACCTCGGTCTGCGTGTGCTGGGTGAATTCCCCTACCGCCTGCGCCATGCCAACGGCCGCGAGTTCTGGATTCACGACTTCGCCTTCACCTACAGCGAAGGCCTGAGCCTGGACCTGCAGCAGCTCAACGACACGCTGCAGGACGCCTTCATCCACATCGTCAAGGGCGACGCCGAGAACGACGCCTTCAACCGCCTGGTGCTCACCGCCGGCCTGCCATGGCGCGATGTGGCGTTGCTGCGCGCCTACGCCCGCTACATGAAGCAGATCCGCCTGGGCTTCGATCTGGGCTATATCGCCAGCACCCTGAACAACCACACCGACATCGCCCGCGAGCTGACCCGGTTGTTCAAGACCCGCTTCTACCTCGCGCGCAAGCTCGGCCAGGATGACCTGGACGACAAGCAGCAGCGCCTGGAGCAGGCAATCCTCACCGCCCTGGACGATGTCCAGGTGCTCAACGAGGACCGCATCCTGCGTCGCTACCTGGACCTGATCAAGGCCACCCTGCGCACCAACTTCTACCAGCCCGACGCCGCTGGCCAGAACAAGTCGTACTTCAGCTTCAAGTTCAACCCGCGCCTGATTCCCGAGCTGCCCAAGCCCGTACCGAAATTCGAGATCTTCGTCTATTCGCCACGGGTCGAGGGCGTGCACCTGCGCTTCGGCAACGTCGCCCGTGGCGGCCTGCGCTGGTCGGACCGCGAGGAAGACTTCCGTACCGAGGTGCTGGGCCTGGTCAAGGCGCAGCAGGTGAAGAACTCGGTAATCGTGCCGGTCGGCGCCAAGGGCGGCTTCCTGCCGCGTCGCCTGCCGCTGGGTGGCGGCCGCGACGAGATCGCCGCCGAGGGTATCGCCTGCTACCGCATCTTCATCAGTGGCCTGCTCGACATCACCGACAACCTCAAGGACGGCGGCGTGGTGCCGCCGGCCAACGTGGTGCGTCATGACGACGACGACCCCTACCTGGTGGTGGCCGCAGACAAAGGTACCGCGACCTTCTCCGACATCGCCAACGGCATCGCCAACGACTATGGCTTCTGGCTCGGCGATGCCTTCGCCTCCGGTGGTTCGGCTGGCTACGACCACAAAGGCATGGGCATCACCGCTCGTGGTGCCTGGGTGGGCGTGCAGCGCCACTTCCGTGAGCGCGGCATCAACGTGCAGGAAGACCCGATCACCGTGGTTGGCATCGGCGACATGGCCGGCGACGTGTTCGGCAACGGTCTGCTGATGTCCGACAAGCTGCAACTGGTGGCCGCGTTCAACCACCTGCACATCTTCGTCGATCCGAATCCGGACCCGGCAACCAGCTTTGCCGAACGCAAGCGCCTGTTCGAGCTGCCGCGCTCGGCCTGGACCGACTACAACAGCGCGATCATGTCCGAAGGCGGCGGGATTTTCCCGCGTAGCGCCAAGAGCATCGCCATCAGTCCGCAGATGAAGGAACGCTTCGCCATCGAAGCTGATCGCCTGACCCCGACCGAACTGCTGCACGCACTGCTGCAGGCGCCGGTCGACCTGCTGTGGAATGGCGGTATCGGCACCTACGTCAAGGCCAGCAGCGAGAGCCATGCCGACGTCGGCGACAAGGCCAACGACGCCCTGCGCGTCAACGGCAACGAGCTGCGCTGCAAGGTGGTGGGCGAGGGCGGCAACCTGGGCATGACCCAGCTCGGTCGTGTCGAGTTCGGCCTGCATGGCGGCGCCACCAACACCGACTTCATCGACAACGCCGGTGGCGTGGACTGCTCCGACCACGAGGTCAACATCAAGATCCTGCTCAACGAAGTGGTGCAGGCTGGTGACATGACCGAGAAGCAGCGCAACCAGCTGCTGGGCAGCATGACCGAGGAAGTCTCTTCGCTGGTGCTGGGTAACAACTACAAGCAGACCCAGGCCCTGTCGCTGGCGGCCCGTCGCGCCCGCGAGCGGATCGCCGAGTACAAGCGCCTGATGGCCGACCTTGAGTCGCGGGGCAAGCTGGACCGCGCCATCGAGTTCCTGCCGACCGAAGAGCAACTGGCCGAACGTCTTGCCGCCGGCCAGGGCCTGACCCGTGCCGAGCTGTCGGTGCTGATCTCGTACAGCAAGATCGATCTCAAGGAGCAACTGCTCAAGTCGCTGGTGCCGGACGACGACTACCTGACCCGTGACATGGAGACGGCGTTCCCGCCGTCGCTGGTCAGCAAGTTCGCCGAGGCCATGCGCCGTCACCGCCTCAAGCGCGAGATCGTCAGCAACCAGATCGCCAACGACCTGGTCAACAACATGGGCATCACCTTCGTGCAGCGCCTGAAGGAGTCCACCGGCATGAGCCCGGCCAACGTTGCCGGTGCCTACGTGATCGTGCGCGACATCTTCCACCTGCCGCATTGGTTCCGCCAGATCGAGGCCCTGGACTACCAGGTGCCGGCCGAGATCCAGTTGACCCTGATGGACGAGCTGATGCGCCTTGGGCGGCGTGCCACCCGCTGGTTCCTGCGCAGCCGTCGCAACGAGCAGGATGCTGGTCGTGACACCGCTCATTTCGGGCCGAAGATCGCGCAACTGGGGCTCAAGCTCGACGAACTGCTGGAAGGGCCGACCCGCGAACGCTGGCAGGTGCGCTACCAGGGCTTCGTCGAAGCCGGGGTGCCGGAGTTGCTGGCACGCATGGTGGCAGGCACCACTCACCTGTACACCCTGTTGCCGATCATCGAGGCCTCGGATGTGACCGGCCACGATCCGGCCCAGGTGGCCAAGGCGTTCTTCGCCGTGGGCAGCGCGCTGGACCTGACCTGGTACCTGCAGGAAATCAGCAACCTGCCGGTGGAGAACAACTGGCAGGCCCTGGCCCGCGAGGCGTTCCGCGACGATATCGACCTGCAGCAGCGCGCGATCACCATTTCCGTGTTGCAGATGGCTGATGCACCGGACGACATGGATGCCCGTGTGGCCCTGTGGGCCGAGCAGCACCGGGTAATGGTCGAGCGCTGGCGCGCCATGCTCGACGACCTGCGCAACGCCACGGGCACCGACTATGCGATGTACGCGGTGGCCAACCGCGAGCTGGTCGACCTGGCGCTGAGTGGGCAGTCGGTGGTGATTCCGTCCTGACCTTGGCACTGAAATGAAAAACCCCCCCCCCGGGGGGGGGGGGGGG